>DATHBC010000075.1:0-7292 GCA_035296345.1 Pyrinomonadaceae bacterium
CGATTCGCGCCCGGTGCGCAATCTCGATTCCTACAGAAATCAGGAAATCGAAGCCAAGGTCATCAAATTCAGCCGCAAGCGCAACAACATCGTGCTTTCGCGCAAAATTCTGACCGACGAAATCAACAGCGTCCAGAAAGCCAGCACTTTAAGCCAGGTCGAAGAAGGCTACGTCGTCGAAGGCACGGTCAAAAGCCTGCTCGAATACGGCGCGTTTGTCGACATCGGCGGCATCGACGGGCTTCTGCACGTGACCGATATGAGCTGGGGCAGGCTCGATAAGCCCTCGGAAATGTTCAAAGTCGGCGACCACGTGCAGGTCAAGATTCTGCGCCTCGACCGCGAGAAGGAAAAAGTCTCGCTCGGCTATAAACAGTTGATTCCCGACCCGTGGGCAACTGTGGCGGAAATTTATCCGATTGGCTCGCGCCTGAAAGGACGAGTTTCGAGCGTTGCCGATTACGGCGCGTTTGTCGAGCTGGAACCGGGCGTCGAAGGCTTGGTTCACATCTCGGAAATGAGCTGGTCAAAGCGCGTCAAGCATCCGAAAAATCTCGTCAATACGGGCGACGAAGTCGAAGTGCAGGTTTTGGGAATCGACCCGAACGACCGCCGCATCAGCCTCGGTATGAAACAGATGCAGCCGAATCCGTGGGAAACGGTCGGCGACCGCTATCACACCGGCGACAAGGTTCACGGGCGCGTGCGCAATCTGACCGATTTCGGCGCGTTTATCGAAATCGAAGACGGCATCGACGGGCTGGTTCACGTTTCCGACATTTCCTGGTCGAAAAAAATCAAGCATCCGAAAGACGTTTTGAAAAAAGGTCAGGAAGTCGACGCAGTCGTGACGAACATCGACACGGCGCATCGTCGCCTTTCGCTGTCGATAAAGGAATTACAGCCTAGCGCGTGGGAAAGCTTTGTGGCGACGCATCGCCCGGGCGACGTCGTGCGCGGTAAGATTTCGCGCTTTGCCGGATTCGGCGTTTTCGTCGAGCTCGGCGACGAGCTGGAAGGCTTATGCCACATCTCGGAGCTTTCGGACGAAAGAGTCAATCGCGCCGAAGACGTCGTGCAGCTCGGACAGGAACTTGATTTCAAAATCCTGCGCATCGAGCCGGACACGCAGAAAATCGGTCTTTCGCATCGCTCCGTCGGCAAGGAAGACGAGCCGCAGGTCGATACGAAAGTTTACACGACTGAAGCCAAAGGCGGAATGGCTTCCTTAGGCGAGCTGGCAAACCTGAAATTCGGCAGAGCAGAAACCGAACAGCCGAAAGCCGCTGCCGCCGCTTCGGAAGAAGCCAAATCCGAACCGATAGCCGAAGAACCTGCCGCTGAGGCGACGACGGCGGAAACTACCGAAACCGCCTCCGCGCCGGAAACCTCGGAAGCCGATACCGGAGAAGCCGCAACCGTTGCAGCTTCTCCGGAATCTTCCGCGACGACCGCGACGGGCGAAAATACCGGAGCAGCGGCGGCAAGCGAAGAAACCGCCGTAACGGAAACATCCGGCGGCGCGGTCGAAAGCTCCGAATCTTCGGAGACGACAGCAGCAGCGACGGAAGAATCCGAATCGCCGGAGACGGGCACAGGCGCAGACACGGCGCAGGAAACCGGCGAAGCGACCGCGACAGAGGGCGGCGAGGAATCACAGACGACGACTGCGGAAGCCGGTAGAGAAAACGCCGCAGCAATAGGAGCGACGGAAGAAGACAATAACGCGGAAACAACCGGCGCAACGGAAGAATCCGCGACCGCTGCCGCCGGAACCGGAGAGACCACCGAAGAAGCCTTTTCGGCTGATGCGGGCGGCGATGAAAAAAACGAAGCCGAAGCCGAAAAAACGGCGTAACTTTAGTTCTTGTAATTAAATTTAGATTCCCCGACGTGAGGTTAATTGCATGACAAAGGCAGATATTGTTGAACAGGTTTCCCGTGAAGCGGAAATGACGAAAAAAGATGCCGAACAACTGGTCGAAATCGTTTTCGACAGCATCATCGAGGCATTAAACAAAGGCGAAAAGGTCGAGCTGCGCGGCTTTGGCAGCTTTCGCACCCGCCAGCGCGGCGCTCGCAAAGGTCGCAATCCGAAATCCGGCGCGGCGGTCGATATTCCGGCAAAGCGCGTCGCCTATTTCAAACCCGGCAAAGAGTTAAAGGAAGTTATCAACGATTAACGAGTAGAGTCGAAAGTAAAGAAGCGAGAAAAAGCCTGCTTTTAACTTACGATTCACAGCTCGCGCCTCAAAAAAAAGTGGATGTATTATGGAGTCCCTGGCGATACGACTATATTAAAGCCGACGACAGGCACTTAACCGAAACACTTAACGGCTGCGTTTTCTGCACGATTTTAAACGACTCGGCAAGCGATGAAGAAAAATTCATTCTCCATCGCGCCGAGTTTAATTTTGTCATCTTAAACATTTATCCGTACACCAGCGGTCATTTGATGATTGTCCCTTACGCGCACCTCGCCGAGCTGGACGGCGCAGACAAAAAAACGACCGACGAGCTGATGGATTTAACCAAACGCTGCCAGACCGCAATTCGCCGAATTTATCAGCCGAACGCCTTCAACCTCGGAATGAACCTCGGCAAAGCGGCAGGCGCGGGCGTCGCCGAACATTTCCACATGCACATCCTGCCGCGCTGGATTGGCGACGTGAATTTTATGACCGCAATCGGGCAGACGCGCACGATTCCCGAAGACCTGCGGGCGACTTACGAGAAATTAAAAGGAAAGATTTAACGGCGGGATTGACGCGGCGAGAAACCGAATATATGAAAGCCAGGTGTTAAGGAACAACGTCGATAAGAAAGCAGCCGTTTTGCCCTCGCGTCCATCGAATTGTCGGATTGCGTGTCGATTAGCGCGGCTCTCCCGACGAAGATAGAGTTATCGCCCGCAACGCGGCAATCCATCCGCCAATCATTAATACATAGCGCCCGTAATTCCAATTCACGAATTGATTCGTCAGTCTGGTAATTTCCTCACCGCTCAAGCCCGCGCCCCGCGTCGCCTGTGTTTTGCTCAGGATAGGGACGAAAAAAAAGATTGTCGAGAGCATCACGGCAATGCCGCATATTCCTGCCGCCAAAGCCCATTTGCGCTGCCGTGACGGCATACGGAATGAGGCGATGATTAACGCCAGGGAGAAAAAACCGTAGAGCGGACTGGCTATGCCGAAAAACTTTGCCTGCACGACGCCGTGCTGCCACGCGGTTACTGATTCAGGCGGCGAGCCAGCCCAGAGCGGCGTAAGAACAACATGCTCAAAGATGCCGCCGCCGATTAAGATGGTTAAAGACAGCAAGTAGAGCCACAAAATAACCCGAACGGCTGCCGGTCGTTTCGTCATCTGTTTGAATCTCCTGTAGTAAAAACACGGTAGTGAAACGGTTTCACTCTGTATCAAATCACAAAGGGGCGATGTTTTACCGTCGCGCGTGTAGATTCCTTTTCGGAAGGCAATCCGACTTTGATTTATCACGAATTAAGTTCCGCATAAAAATTTATGCGAAATTGTAAAATATTGCAACGGGATATTAAAAAGCAAAAGCGGAAGCGTTGGATAAGCCGAAGAAATTGCCGGCTTTCGGCAAGGCAGAATATTCGATAGGAAATTGCAGGGCATAAATTTTCTCCTCTTCAAAAACTGCGTTTGCCTCTCGAACTTTTGACTTTTCGGCGGAAAGATTGTGAGGGCTATTATATTTCAAAAGAAAACTTTTAGCTGCAAATTTTATCCGACGACCGAATTTTCGGACAAGCAATCTCGGAAACGACGCTTTTTGAGACGTCCTTTGACTTTTACGGAAGTCTCAATCAAACAAAAATTCCCGGTCATTCTCTAAAGAAATAAATAATGCTAGAATTTTGTCTATTTCCTCAATGCTTAGTAACGGACAACAAATAGGAAATTATAAAATTCTTTCTGCTATCGGAGCAGGTGGAATGGGCGAGGTTTTTCTCGCCGAGGACACGCGTCTCGACCGGCGAGTGGCGCTGAAAATACTGCCCGCCGGCGTAGTCCAAGGACCCGAACGGATGCGCCGCTTTATTCAGGAGGCGAAAGTGACTTCCGCGCTGAATCATCCGAATATCATCACCATTCACGAAATCGGCGAAGCGGAAGAAACCCATTTTATCGTTACCGAATACATCGAGGGCGAAACTCTTCGCCAACGCCTCAATCAAAATGTCTTTTCCTTATTTGAGGCATTGGATACAGGTATTCAGATTGCATCAGCCCTTCAGGCGGCGCACTCAATCAACATTGTCCACCGCGACATAAAGCCTGAGAATATCATGATTCGGCGCGACAGCCTGGTGAAGATTCTCGACTTCGGAATCGCCAAACTGACCGAGAAAAAGACGGAGCTTTTTAACATAGAACGGGCAACGACTATCAAAGCGCAAACAAATCCGGGAATGATAATCGGGACCGTCGCTTATATGTCGCCGGAACAAGCGCAGCGAAAGGAAGTCGATGGCAGAAGCGATATTTTCAGTTTCGGAGTAGTGATGTATGAAATGCTCACGGGAAAACAGCCTTTTGCGGGCGAAAATGCAATCGAGATTATCGTAAAAATTCTGAACCGGGAGCCGGTTGCTTTAAAGCATCTACTGCCGGAGATTCCGTCTGAACTGGAACAAATTATAAACAAAGCCCTTAGTAAAGACATCGAAAATCGTTACCGGTCGGCAGAGGAGTTGCTCGATGATTTGAAGAAATTGAAAAAGCGTCTTGAATTGGAAGCCGAGCTCGGACAAAGCTCGCAGCCCGATAAAAAACCGGAAGAGAAAACGCAAATCTTAAACGCCGGAACAAATATACCGCCGAATAACCTTTCAGAGAACTTTCTGCCGATTGTCGGACGCGAAAACGAAATTCTTGAAATCAAGAATCTATTGATGCAAAAGGATATACGGCTTCTGACGCTGACCGGCATCGGCGGAACCGGGAAGACGACTCTGGCGAAATCGGCTGCCGGAGAGCTTTTGAGTGAATTTGCGGACGGAGTATTTTTTGTCGAACTCGCCTCGATTAACAATCCCGAACTTGTCGCCTCCACAATTACAAAAGCGTTCGGAGTAAAAGAAACCAGCGGAAAGCCGGTGCTGGAATTATTGAAAGATTACCTCAGCCAAAAACGGCTCCTGCTTGTAATTGATAACTTTGAACAGGTTATACGCGCGGCTCCGCAAATAGGCGAGCTGCTTTCCGCTGCCGCTAAACTTAAAATCCTGATTACAAGCCGCACGTTTTTACATTTAAGCGCGGAACACGAATACGCCGTTCCGCCTCTGGCTGTGCCCGAAGACTTGCAGCGAGTTTCATTCGAAGAGCTTTCAAGCTGTGAAGCGGTTCAACTGTTTACCCAAAGAGCGCGAAAAGCCAAGCCTAATTTCTGCCTAACGGAAGAAAACATTTACAGCGTGGCGGAGATTTGCGCTCGATTGGAGGGTTTGCCGCTGGCGATTGAACTCGCCGCCGCGCGAGTGAAGATTCTCGCTCCGCCGGCAATTCTCTCGAAACTGGAAAGCAGCCTTCAGCTTTTAACGGGCGGAGCGCGTGATTTGCCGTCGCGCCAGCAGACGATGCGCGACGCTATCGAATGGAGTTATGAACTTCTAAGCGAAGATGAAAAACGACTGTTTTGTCGTTTGTCAGTGTTTGCTGGAGGTTTTAGATTCGAAGCCGCAGAAGCGGTTTGCGCTAATAATGAACCGGCGGAAGAGCGGAATGAACTTCTCGACAAAGTTACTTCTCTGGTAGAAAAAAGCCTTTTGGCTGCAAAAGAGCAGCCGGACGGCGAAATGCGCTTTAGGATGTTGAGTGTGGTGCGTGAATATGCGCGCGAATCTCTGGAAAAGAGCGCTGAAACAGGAACGATACGCCGCAATCACGCCGAATATTTTCTCGCTCTGGCAGAAGAAGCCGAACCTCATCTGCAAGTGTCACAATCGGCAGCGTGGCTTAACCGTCTGGAAGAGGAACACGATAATATAAGAGCTGCAATCCGGTGGTCGTTGCAGCACGACGCGGAAATAGCCGCGCGTTTAGCGGCGTCTATAAAAGTATTCTGGACGGTTCGCGGGCATCTGACCGAAGGAGAAGAGCGGCTCAAAAAGATATTAAAGAAAAGCGCCGACTATCCCTTATCCGTTCGTTTCAAGCTGTTAAACGGACTGGGTGTGATAATGCGGCAGCGAGGCGATTTCAACGCCGCTAAAAAAGCGTATGAAGAAAGCCTGAAGGAAGCCAAAGCCGTAACTGATTTGCGGCAAATCGCTTTATCAAGCAGAGGCTTAGGGTTAATGGCATATCACCAGGGCGATTTGGCGACAGCCCTAAAGTTCTACCAGGAAGGATTAGAAATCAGCCGCGAATTGAACGATAAATCGGGTATCAGCTATTCATTAAACTTTATCGGAGAATTATTGCGGGCGAAAGGCGACCTGTCTGCGGCGCGACCGATTCTTGAGGAAGCTCTGGCGCTTTGCAGAGAACTGGGTAAAAAGGAATCTATCAGCGGCAACCTTCTCAATCTGGGATTTATTGCCTTCGCGGAAGGTGATTTTGAAGCGGCACAGTCACATTTTGCCGAGGGTTTAAGGACTGCACGGGAGCTGGGAAACAAAAAAAACATTTCCTATGCTCTTGATGGTTTTGCCGCAATATCAGTTAAAGCGGGCGAATTGGAACAGTCCGCGCGACTTGCCGGCGCGGCAGAGCATTTACGCGAATCGGTAGGTTTGGAGATAGAGCCGAACGAGCGCCGCTGCCGGGACTCATACCTCGCGGAACTCAAAACAAAAATGAACATAGTCGATTTCACAAAAGCATACGAGCAGGGACGCAAACTGAAACCCGAAGAAGCCATTATGTTCTGTTTTGCTGAAAACAGAACATAAATAAACAGATAAACCATCTTAAAAACGCCGACAGAAAAAGGGCAACCAATTTGGTTGCCCTAAACTGTTGAAAATATTGGTACACCCGGCAAGATTCGAACTTGCGACCCTCTGATTCGAAGTCAGATACTCTATCCAGCTGAGCTACGGGTGCGTCTTGAATTTTAAATTTTAGATGCTTGTCATGGCTTTTGCAAATTTACCCTTCAAAAACTTGACTTTTTAACGAAGTAAAATGCCGGTCGCTGTTGGATTCTCGTTTACGGATTATTTTCCCTGAATGTCTTTCCGGATATATTGCACGAGATTTTTAATCTGCTCTTCGTTTAAGCGGTCTTTAAAAGCAGGCATACCGTCTTCGGGAATG
>DATHBC010000076.1:0-10140 GCA_035296345.1 Pyrinomonadaceae bacterium
GCTCGACCCGCACTGGTATTCGACGATTTGGGGCTTGCTTTTCGTCGTCGGCTGGGCTTTGGCTTGTTTCGCCTTTGTGATTGCGATTCTCGCCTGGCTTTCGATGCGCGCGCCGATGAACCGCATCGTCGGCAAACGGCATTTTCACGACCTCGGCAAACTGGTGCTGGCGCTGGTCATGGTCTGGGCGTATTTTAATTTTTCGCAGTTTCTGATTATCTGGTCGGGAAATTTGCCGGAAGAGACGCAGTGGTATATCACCCGCATGTCGGGCGGCTGGGGCGTTATCGGCATAGCTTTGATTCTGCTGCATTTCGCGTTTCCGTATCTGGTTTTGCTGTCGCGCGACATCAAGCGCAACGCGAAATATCTGGCGGCGCTGGCAATTTTTATTCTCGTCATGCGCCTGGTCGATTTGTTTTACATTATCGCGCCCGCGCCGACAATCGGCTCGCACGGCGCGGAACTGGCGTTTCACGTGAGCTGGATGGATTTCGTCGCGCCCGTCGCGGTCGGCGGTTTGTGGCTGGCGTTCTTTTTCAGAGAGCTTCGCCAGCGCCCGCTCGTGCCGATTAACGACCCGTTTCTGGAAAGCGCGATTGAGCACGGGAAAGGGCACTAACGATTTCGGATTGCGGATTGCGGATTGCGGATTTAATTAAGAAATTCGAATCCCAAATCCCAAATCCCAAATCCCGAATTGAATTATGGGAAGCACAAAACACGAAAAAACTTTTGTCGATTACGACAGAACCTACGAGCAGAATATTATCGGGCTGCGCGGAATCGTCTATTTCGGCGTCGGATTGTTACTTCTTATCGTCGTGACTTTCGTCCTGATGTTTTTTCTGCTGAACGTGATGGAAGACCAGGCGACAAAGGAAAAGGACGTGATAACCCCGATGCGCAAAGAGGCGCTGGAAAAAAACCGCGACGCTTTTCTGCCGCCCGAGCCGCGCCTGCAGGTTGCGCCGGGCTACGGCGTCGACGGGGAAACGGGTCGCGTCAATCTGGAACTGAGAGAGCCGCAATCGGAATGGTGGGAACTGGAAAGAAAATGGAACAACCAGTTGGCAAACGGGCAGAAAGACCCGAATACCGGGACGGTCATCAGCCTGCCGATTGAAGAAGCCAAAAATCGTCTCGTGCAGGAAAACGTCAAGGCGCGTCCAGCCGAGCAGGGACAAAAATCTCTGGAAGAAGCGCGCTCGATTATATCGGAGTCAAGCGCCGGTCGCCTGGCGAACGAAAAAAGAAGGTGACG
The DNA here is from genome assembly GCA_035296345.1 of Pyrinomonadaceae bacterium. Lineage (GTDB taxonomy): Bacteria > Acidobacteriota > Blastocatellia > Pyrinomonadales > Pyrinomonadaceae > JALZHR01. Next base: position 1,265 of record DATHBC010000076.1, read on the forward strand.
GGATTTGCGGTTTTAGATTGGAGAAAAAACCCGGCTCGCGCCGAATGAATTTAGAAAAGATAAATTTTTTATCCGAACTAAAATCCGAAATCGGGAATTAAAAGGTTTTTTATGAAAAAAAGTTCAGCAATCTTAGCGGTTTTAAGGCTGAAGCTTTTATTAAGTTTTTGCATTTCGGCGTTTTTTGCCGCGTCTCCGGCAGCTTTCGGGCAGGGCGGGCAGCAGCATTATAATTCGCCGCTTTACGCGCCGCGCACGTATGACCCGGCGCAAACGACGAGCAACGGCTTGCCGAAAACCCTGCAGGAAGTCGGCATCGAGCAGCGATTGAACGAGCCGCTGCCGCTGGAAACCGAGTTTAAGGACGAAAACGGCAAAACCGTCCGGCTCGGCGAATATTTCGGCACGGGGCGTCCCGTAATTCTGGCGCTGGTTTATTACGAGTGCCCGATGCTCTGCAACGAAGTTCTGAACGGTTTGACCGGCTCTTTGAAAGGCAATTCGCTCAACGCCGGAAAAGATTTCGACGTCGTCGCCATCAGCTTCGACGCGCGCGAATACGACAAGCCAGAGCTGGCGAAAAACAAAAAAGCCGGTTATATGCGCCGCTACGAGCGACCGGGAACGGAAAACGGCTGGCATTTTCTGACCGGAAGGCAGGAATCGATTGACGCGGTGGCGCAGGCGGTCGGCTTTAAATACCATTGGGACGAAAAAACGCAGCAGTTTGCCCACGCCGGCGGCATCATGATGGCGACGCCCGAGGGCAGGCTTTCAAGATATTTTTACGGCATCGATTACGCGCCGATTGATTTGAAACTGGGCTTGATGGATTCGGCGCAGAATAAAATCGGCACGGCGACCGACAAGCTGATGCTTTATTGTTTTCATTACGACCCGGCGACCGGAACTTACGGTTTTGCGGTTTTTCGGGCGCTGCGTTTTGCCGGCGTGCTGACCTTGCTCGGCATCGGCGCGATGCTTTTCGTCTTCTGGCGAAAGAACAAGAAAAAGGTTTTAGTTAATGCTTAATTGTTAACGGCTTTATTTACAGTAGTTGAAACAGGGACAAATTACCGTTAACGATTAACGAAAAAAGTTATGCAGCAGCAACAGAGTAACTATATTCCATTATTTCCCGAACAGGCTTCCACCTTTGCGGAGCACGTGGATTATCTGTATTTCTACCTGATTGCCATCAGCGTGTTTTTCACGGTGCTGATTGTCGCCGGAATCGCTTATTTCATGGTCCGGTATCGCGAGCGGGAGAAATATCAGAACGGCGCGGAAATTCACGGCTCGATGATGCTGGAAACGACGTGGTCGATTATCCCGTTCATCATTTCGATGACCATTTTCCTCGGCGGCGCGATTGTTTACTACAATCAGTATCGCCCGCCGAAGGACGCGATGGAGATTTACGTCGTCGGCAAACAATGGATGTGGAAGATTCAACACCCGACCGGGCAGCGCGAAATCAACGAGCTGCACGTGCCCGTCAATCACAAAATCAAATTGACGATGACGACCGAAGACGTTCTGCACGATTTTTCGGTTCCGGCTTTCCGCACGAAGATGGACGTCGTGCCCGGACGCTACACGACGCTTTGGTTCGAGCCGACCAAGCCGGGCAAATATCACCTGTTCTGCGCCGAATACTGCGGCTTGAACCATTCGGGAATGGGCGGCTTTGTCTACGTGATGGAACAGCGCGATTTCGACAACTGGCTGGCGGGAAACACTTCGAATCAAACGCCGGTCGAAGCCGGAAAGGAATTGTTTGAAACCAAACTCGGCTGCGCGTCCTGCCACGCGGGCGGACCGAACCAGCGCGGCGCAAAGGTGGAAGGCGTTTTCGGCACGCAGGTCAAATTGGTCGGAGGTCAGACCGTTCTCGCCAACGAAGAATATATCCGCGAGTCGATTCTGAATCCGGGCGCGAAAATCGTCGAAGGCTACCAGCCGATTATGCCGACTTTTAAAGGTCAGGTTTCGGAAGAACAAATGGTGGCGCTGGTCGCTTATATCAAATCCCTGAGCGGCAATAACGCCGGAACCGGAACCGGAACCGGAACCACCACGACGAACTCAAACAGCGCCGGCAGACCCGAGGTGATGAGTCCGGCATCGCGGCAGACGGACACGATTTTGCCGACGGCTGACCGGGGACAATCAAATCGTCAGGGCAGCAATCCGAACGCGCCGCAAAACAGGAGCGAGCCGACCGGACAGCCGAGATAGACGGACAAGGCGGGCGAGGCGATGAAGGGACAAAAAGGCAGTAAGTAATAAAGATATGGAAAACGTAGAAGCAACAAACCCTGGCACAATCGGAACAAAGCCGGAGCTGAACTATCTGAACAACGGCTACAGCATCTGGTCATGGCTTTTCACCAAAGACCATAAGCGCATCGCGATAATGTATTTGATAACCGTCTCGATGTTTTTCATGGCGGGCGGAATGTACGCCTCGGCGATTCGCCTGGAACTGCTGACGCCGCCGAGCGATTTGTTCGAGTCGGGAACCTATAACAAAGTCTTTACGCAGCACGGCGTCATCATGGTTTTCTTTTTCCTGATTCCGGCGATTCCGGCAATCCTGGGAAATTTTCTGATTCCGATTATGATCGGCGCGAAGGATTTGGCGTTTCCGCGCATCAATCTGCTCAGCTTGTACTTTTACTGGATTGGCGGCGCGCTGACGGTTTGGGCGCTGCTGCAGGGCGGCGTCGATACGGGCTGGACTTTTTACACGCCCTACAGCACGACCTTTTCCAATACGTACGTGATGGCGGTCGGTCTCGGCATTTTCATCAACGGGTTTTCGTCCATCCTGACGGGCTTGAACTTTATCGTCACGACGCACACGATGCGCGCGCCGGGAATGACCTGGTTCAGATTGCCGCTGTTCGTCTGGGCGCACTACGCGACGAGCCTGGTCATGATTTTGGGAACGCCGGTGATTGCGATTACGATTCTGCTGCTGGCTCTGGAGCGATTCGCGCGCGTCGGGATTTTCGACCCGGCAATCGGCGGCGACCCGATTCTGTTCCAGCATCTTTTCTGGTTCTACTCGCACCCGGCGGTTTACATTATGATTCTGCCCGGAATGGGCGTCATCTCGGAACTGATTTCCAATTTCGCGCGCAAAAAGATTTTCGGCTACGAATTTATCGCGTTTTCTTCGATTGCGATTGCCGTTTTCGGCTTTCTCGTCTGGGGACACCATATGTTTGCCAGCGGTCAGTCGATTTACGCCGGACTGGTTTTCTCGTTTCTGACGATGGTCGTCGCCATTCCGTCGGCGATTAAGGTTTTTAACTGGTCGGCAACGCTGTATAAAGGACACATTTCCTACGATACGCCGATGCTCTACGCCTTGTTTTTTATCGGTTTGTTTTTAATCGGCGGCTTGACCGGACTTTTCTTGGGCGCGGCGGGCTTGGTCGTTCACCTGACCGATACGTATTTCGTCGTCGCTCACTTTCACTACGTGATGGTCGGCGGTCAGGTGCTGGCTTACTTAGGCGGCATACATTACTGGTGGTCGAAGATGACGGGCAGAATGTATTCCGAGTTCTGGGCGAAAATCGCGGCGATGATTGTCTTTGTCGGGTTTAACCTGACGTTTTTCCCGCAGTTTATTTTGGGCTATCTGGGAATGCCGCGCCGCTACGCTTCTTATCCGCCCGAATATCAGGTCTTGAATATCTTTTCGACCGCCGGCGCGTCGGTGCTCGCCATCGGGCTGCTTCTGCCGGCGATTTACCTGACTTATTCGCTGATTTGGGGCAAAAAAGCGCCGGCGAACCCGTGGGTGCTGCCCGGTCTGGAATGGAGAACCGCCAGCCCGCCGCCGACCGAGAATTTTCACGAAACGCCGATTGTGACGTGGGAAGCTTACGAGTTCAGCGACGAAAACGGGCTGGACATCAAAAAGGCGAAAGAGGATTTAGCAACGGTTTAAAGAGCTATCAGCCGTCAGCCGTCAGCAATCAGCCAGAAACTGAACGCTGACCGCTGACCGCTGACAACTGATTACTAACAATATGGCGACAAACGCAGATTTACACGACGCACATCATTATCATCCGCCGGGCTTGCAGCATCAGTTCGAGGATATGGAGCAGCAGCAGGAATCCGCTTCCATCGGAATGTGGATGTTTCTCGTCCAGGAAATTATGTTTTTCGGCGGGCTTTTCACGGTTTATCTCGTGTTTCGCTCAAGGTATCCGATAGCGTTCGCCGCGGCGAGTAATCATCTGGAAGCGTTCTGGGGCGGTTTGAATACGCTGGTTCTGATTGTCAGCAGCCTGACGATGGCTCTCGCCGTTTACTACGCGCAGAAAGGCAATCGCAACATGCAGGTGCTGATGATTGTCGCGACGATGCTGTTCGGCTCCGTGTTTCTGGGCGTCAAAGCGGTTGAATACACCGACAAATACAATCACGGGCTGATTCCGGTCGACGGCTGGAACAAACGCATCGCGGGCGACGCCGGGCACGTCAGCGTTCGACAGGTCGAGCCGAACAGCGAGCCGAAAACCTCTCTCGACACGCCGCGCTCGGGCAACGAAGGACCCGGCAACCCACGCGGCGAATTTAAGATTGATAAGGAAAAAGACATAAAACTGCTCGTGCAGGAAAGAGCGCACCTGACCGAAGCGGAAAGACTCGGCTACTTTAACAGCGCGGGCGAGATTGACCCGGAGAGATTCCGCGACAAGATGCGCATCTTTTTCTGGATTTACTTTACGATGACCGGCTTGCACGCGCTGCATATGATTATCGGGCTGGGCGTTATGGCTTGGCTTTTGTGGATGGCTTGGCGCGGCACGTTTACCGCCGAATATTACGCGCCGGTCGAAATTTCCGGTCTTTACTGGCACTTTGTCGATATCGTCTGGATTTTTCTTTTCCCGCTGCTGTATTTGCTCGGCAGACACTTTATAGCAGGAGACGGAGGAGGAGGACATTAATGGCTGACAAGCATTCTTCATCGAGACACGACGAACACAGAGAACACGAACGCGGACACGACCACGAGCACGAGCATATCGGAATTCCCGGTTATCTGGTAGTTTTCGGGATTTTATTCGTCGGCACGATTGTCACTTATTACGTCGCGCTGGTCGATTTGGAATGGATTTTTCCGGGCGCGAACACACTGGTCGCGCTTCTGATTGCCTTTTTCAAAATGACCTGCGTCATATTGTTTTTTATGCACGTGCGCTGGATGCCGCGGCTTATCTGGCTGACGGCGCTCGCCGGATTTTTCTGGCTGGCGATTATGTTTGCCTTTACGATGCAGGATTACCTGACGCGCTCGATTATCGGCAGGTAAACGGTTAAATTTAACTTATAAAAAGAACGAACGCGGGGTCGGAAAGCAAAACGCTTCTCGATTTCGCGTCTTTGTTTGTTAGGACAAATCGTTGGGCGCGTGCTATTATTTTCGATTTAATAAGGTTTTATACTGCTTTTATGAACTGGGAAGTAAAAGAATTTTCAAGACAACAACCAACTTGTTTCGGACATCACAACCGACTGATGTCTAAATGGAAACAAAGCATCCGATTGCAATTATATTCAGGTTTATTATTTTTATCGGTCGTTATCTTCTTAACCGCATGTATTTCGCCGAAAAACAAAGTTGACGCGCCGACCCTGCTGAAAACCGAAAACGCCAATCAGGAATACCTGCTCGGCGAAGTCAATCGCTTTGCGCGCGTCGGTTCGATGCGCGCGAAAATGGATTTAAAATTCGAAGACAATTCGTTTGCCGAAAGCGGCATCGCCGAAAAATACAAAACGGCGGACGGCGAAGTCGTCGTCCAGCGTCCGGCGAATATTCTGCTTAAAGTCCAGATTCCGATTATCAAAACGGACGTCGCGCAGATGACCTCAAACGGCGCGAAATTCTGCGTGGCGATTCTGGAAGACGGCGGCACGGGCAAATATAAAAAATTCGTCTGCGGCACGAACACCGCCGATTACACGATTCTGCAAAAGGAAGTCGACAAAATCGAAAACGGCGACGCCAAGACCCTCAAGCAGAACGTCAACGCTTTTTCCAACCTGCGCCCGCAGCATTTTACTGAAGCGATGCTCCTGCGCCCGGTCGATACCGCCGCCAACGTTTACGTGCAGAGCGAGATTTTTCAGGAAGAATTCGACATCAACGCCAAAAAGAAATCGCCTCTGCGCTGGGTTTTGCGCGGCTATTATCTTCTGGACGAAATTCGCCGCGAGGCTGACGGCACGATGAAAATCTCGCGCCGCTTCTGGTTTGACCGCGTGGGCGGAATCCGTCTTGCGCGGCAGCAGATTTTCGACGCGCAGGGCACGGTCGAATCCGACATCGTCTACGGCATGGAAGGCGATTTGACCGAGAATCCCGATTACAAAAAACTGCCGCTGCGGATTGCCGTCACGCGCCCGAAAGAGAAATATAAAATGAGCCTGACCTATCAGGACCCGACCGGCGTTTCCATCGGCAAAACCTATCCGCTGGCGGCGTTTGAGCTGAAAAACATCTGGAATCTGCCGGAAGTCGATTTAGACCGCAAACTTCAGGAAGTAAAAACGCAGCAGACGCAGGCGGAAACCGAACGAAACACGAAGCGCGTCCAATAGCCCGCAGAAGGCAAAAGTAAAAAGGTAAGAGTAAGGAAGTGTTTCTCCGCTTTTACCTTTTTACTTTTGCCTTCTCGCTTTGCTTTTTACTTGTAAAACTCTGTGTTAATCTGTGTGTTTATAAAGATTTGCTTTGATGAAGACAATTTTACAGACGGAAGATTTAACCAAAAACTATAAAATCGGGAAGCTCGAAGTTCCGGCGCTGCGCGGCGTCTCGCTCGCCGTCGAAGAAGGCGAATTTGTGGCGATTATGGGACCTTCCGGCTGCGGAAAATCGACGCTTCTGCATCTGCTGGGCGGTCTTTTAAGCCCGACCGGCGGAAAAATATTAATCGACGGCGAGGATTTAGCCGCGGTTTCGGACGCGCAGCGAACCGACATCCGCCGCCGCAAAATCGGTTTCGTCTTCCAGCGATTTAATCTTTTCCCGACTTTGACGGCGGACGGGAATCTGCGCCTGGCGGAGCGAATTCATTCCGGCAACGGCGGCGGCAGCGCCGACAGGCGGCACGAAGTTTTGCGGCTTTTGAAGCTGGAAAACAAGATGCATCATAAGCCTTTGGAGCTTTCCGGCGGCGAGCAGCAGCGCGTCGCGCTGGCGCGCGCCATCGTCAACAATCCGGCGATTATCCTGGCGGACGAGCCGACGGGAAATCTCGACACGGAAAATTCGCGCATCGTTCTGGATATGTTCAAGGAACTGAACGAGCGTTTCAACCAGACGATTATAATGATTACGCACAACCCGGAAGCCGCCGCCGGCTGTCACCGCGTTATACGGATGCGAGACGGCAGGATTGTCGAGGAATAAGTGATTAGGTGAATAAGTGTTTGCGCATTTAGGCGACAAAACGGGATTTCCCGCTAAAGGCTCATAAACGCCTGAACACTTATTCGCATAATCGGCTAAAGACGTAATGTTTGAATCAATCAAAAATATTGTTCTTTGGAATTACCGGCGCGGCACGTGGCAATACGACGCTTTTTGTCTTTTAATCGTCGCTTTTATTTTCCTGACGCCGAAAAGCTGGTTTGACAAACGCGAAAGACTGTCGGCAACCCAAACGGCGCGTCTTATCGTCAAAAAGGAAGATTTTTCGCCGGAAACCGGCGTGATGGAGAGAAAAATAAAGGAATTGAGCGGAAACGAAAACGCCGAAATCCTGGAATGGCACGAGCGCCGCAGCGAGAACGGCGAAATTTTCTACGAGATTGACATTCGCTGAATAATTGCCGATTACGGGTTCCGGATTTCGCATTAATATGTTATTTATTGTTTGTCCGAATTTAAGCCCGTCATCTGGAATCAAAAAGACTTTCCGGAAAAAAGCCAAACAAAGTTAATCAATGAGGAGTAATTATTATATGAAAAAGTATTTCAGGTTCGGTTTTGCGGCTCTGGCTTTAATGCTGGTTTTCAACGCGTTTGCCGCGACCGAAGCAAAAGCGCAGGGCGCTCTGAACGAAATTTTGAAACGAATGGACGCGCACTATAAGACTCTCGTGTCGCTGAAAGCCGACATCACCAGAGAAAAAAGAAACGCTCAGCTCGACGAAACCGACCGCCAGCAGGGAACCATCGTTTTGCTGCCGGGAAAAGGGACAAGGTTTTCCGTTCGGCTCGACTGGAAAAAGCCCAAAGAAGAAATACTTTCGGTCGTCAACGGGCAATACGTCGCCTTTATTCCCGTTCAGAAAAGAGCGTACACCGGCAGCTCAAGCTCGAAAACCGCCGGCGATAAAGGCGGAAACATACTGCGCGTGATGAGCATGTCGAAAGAAGAGCTGAAAGCTAATTACAACGTCGTCTATCTCGGGCAGGAAAACGTCGGCGGCAATATCCCGACGTGGCGTCTGAAACTGACGCCGAAAAAAGCCGCTAACTTTAAGTTTGCCGAATTGTGGGTCGACGGAAACGGAATGCCGGTGCAGGGCAAAGTCACGGCGCTGGCAAATGACGACACCGACACGATTCTGCTTCAGAATCTGATAAAGAACGACACGATTAACGGCTCGATTTTTAAAGTCAACCTGCCGAAAGGCACGGACGTTATTAAAGGATAAGCGGCGACAGCGTTGAAGCGGACGCTGATTTTTCGTTTGCGGACAGTAAGTAAAGAAAGGCTCTGGCTTCCTGAAAAAAGCGCAGAGCCTTTCCATTCCGTCGCGCGGTAGTAAGAAAGCGCATTTGCCGTTAAGCCGCAATCGAACTATAATTTACAATTTGACGGTTCCGG
>DATHBC010000077.1:0-1656 GCA_035296345.1 Pyrinomonadaceae bacterium
AATTCCCCTGATTGCGCTGACGGCGACCGCCGATAAGCTGGTGCGCAAAGATATTATCGAGCGTCTCGGTCTGACGGGCGCGGCTCTTTTCGTTTCCAGCTTTAACCGCGCCAACATTTTTTATAAAGTCGAGCCGAAGCGAAATTCCTACGCGCGGCTTTTGGAATATCTGAAAGAGAGGCGCGAGGAAAGCGGAATTATTTATTGCCTGAGCCGGAATTCGGTCGACAGCCTCGCCGGAGATTTGCGCGCCGCGGGCTTTCACGCTTTGCCTTATCACGCGGGTTTGACGAAGGAAGAACGCGACCGGCATCAGGAATTATTTCTTAAAGACGAGGTGAAAATCATCGTCGCGACCATCGCTTTCGGGATGGGCATCGACAAATCGAACGTGCGTTTCGTCGTCCATCTGGATATGCCGAAAAACATCGAAAGCTATTATCAGGAAACCGGGCGCGCCGGGCGCGACGGGCTGCCGAGCGAGGCGCTGATGTTTTTCAGTTGGGGCGATATTAACAAATTAAAAGGTTTCGCCGAGGTCGAAGGCAACGAGCGGCAAACCGAGATAATGCTGAAAAAGCTGAATTTGATGGGACAATTCGGCGATTTGAAAACGTGCCGCCGCAAATTTCTGCTCAATTATTTTTCCGAAGAATTAACGGAAGACTGCGGAAGCTGCGACAACTGCAACACGGAATTCGAGCGTTTTGACGGCACGATTATCGCGCAGAAGGCTCTGAGCGCCGTTTATCGCACCGGGCAGCGTTTCGGCTTGAGCTATCTGATTGATTTCCTGCGCGGCTCGCAGGCGAAGACGATTCGGGACGAACACAAAAACTTGAAAACTTACGGCGTCGGCGCGGACGTTTCAAAAAACAACTGGTTCGATTATTTTAAGGATTTAATCGAGCAGGGCTATTTAAAACAAACCGAAGGACAGTATCCGACGATTGTTTTGACGGAAAAAAGTATGGACGTGCTGCGCGGCACAGAGCTCGTCGAGTTGTTTAAGGTCACGATAAAAGAAGACAAAAAGGAAAAATCGCTCGTCTCGAAACTCGAACACGAATATCTCAAAGATTTGTTCGACGAGCTGCGGCAGGCGCGAACCCGTTTCGCCCGCGAGGAGAATGTGCCGCCGTATGTCATTTTCTCAGACGCGACCTTGATTGAGATGGCGACGTTTTTGCCGCAGAGCGAAGACGATCTGCGCCGAATTTCCGGCGTGGGCGATTTGAAACTTCAGAAATACGGCGCGGATTTTCTGCAAGTCATTACGGATTACTGCGACCGCAATAATTTAACTTCGCGCATCAATCTGAAAACGCCGAAACACGAAACAAAAAAGCGCACGAAGCGCGACGCTGGCGGGCAAACGACTTACGACGTTTCGCTCGATATGTTTAAATCAGGGCTTTCGATTTCCGAAATCGCCGAGTCGCGCGGAATGGCAGTCAGCACCGTCGAAACGCATCTCGTGCGGTTTATTCCAACCGGCGAAGTGATGCTCGACGACCTTGTTCACGTGGATAAAATTGAAAACATAAAAAATGCGATTATGCGATTGAACGCCGGTTTCGCCGTCGCGCCCGTCAAAGAATTTTTGGGCGACGATTACAGCTACGGCGAAATCCGCGCGGTGCTGGCGACGATGTA
>DATHBC010000078.1:0-1530 GCA_035296345.1 Pyrinomonadaceae bacterium
CCGTTTAAAATGACGGGCGAAATTTATTTCGCCCGTCATTTTAAACGGCTGACGGCTTTGCCTAAAATATCTTTCGCCGGAATCGCGCCGAAGCTGCGGCTGTCGGTGCTTTCTTCGGCGTTGTCGCCGACGAGAAAATACCTGCCTTCGGGCGAGATTTCCCGGATGCGTTTGATGATTTGGACGCTTTTTTTGAAGGGATGCCGCGCCAGCACGATGTCGCCCGTTTTCGGCTCGGCGTGAGGATTGATTAACACCACGTCGCCGTCCTTCAGAGCGGGCAGCATCGAATCGCCCTGCACGAGAAAAATCTCCCGAAAGCCGCAAAGGTATGCGACGTATTCCCACCAATCGTCTACGGGCAATCCGTTTTCCATCGAAAATAAAATCGGATTGCCGATTTTATTTTCAAATCCGCAATCCGAAATCCCAAATCCCAAATCAATCTAGCTTGCCGTGTACCACGGAACGTCCTTGCCTTTGCTTTCCCAGAAAATTTCGTGAATCCTTTTCATCGCGTCCATCAATTCTTCGGCGTGCTGCAAACTGACTTCCTGCTTGCAGGCTGAGCAGAGCTTTGCCGCCTTCCAGAAAGTTTCGTGCAAATCGGGATATTTTTCCAGATGCTGCGGCTTGAAATAGTCCGTCCACAAAACGAGCATGTGATGTTTCGCCAAATCCGCGCGCGTTTCCTTAATCTGTATAAAGCGCGTCAGAGTGTTTTGATAAGCGGCGTGCGCCTGCGCGTCGTCGCCGTCGGGACGTTTCAAATCGAGAATTTTTTTCGTCAATTGCAAAACCGATTCGGCTTCGATGCGAGCCTGCGCCGGGTCGTAGACGCCGCACGGCGCGTCGCAGTGCGCCTCGGCAATTTCCGGATGATTAGCCGTCAATTTTTCCTTAAGTTTTTCAAACATTTTCCAATTTCTCCTCGCTTCTATTCAATCAATAAAAAAATAAAATTATTCGACCGGGCGCGTTCCGGCGTCCATGCCTTTGACGCTGGCTTGATTGATAACCTGCACGTGAAGGTCGTCAATCACGCGCACCTGGCACGACAATCTGGTGTGATCGCTTAAATCGGTTTTGGTCGCCAGAATAGCTTTTTCCGGCTCGCCGATTTCGCCGGGGTCGCCCGCCAGAACTTCGACGCGACAGGTCGTGCAGCGCGCGTTTCCGCCGCAGCGATGCAAAATGTCAACGCCGTTATCTTCAAGACACAAAACGAGTTTGCGTCCTTCCTCGACTTCAAAAGCCAATGTTCCCTGAGCGGTTTCCGCAGTAATTTTAGGCATTTCTCGTCAAGCTCCTGCTCAATAGATTTTGTAAAACTTCGATACTTTGAATTTGGCACAAATCGGGCGCGAAAAGCAAGCGCGGCGAATTTCAACACAAAGGCGCAAAGAACACGAGGGAAATTGTCCACAGATAAAGTAGGCTTCGCGGCTTGATAAACACAGATAGGCAATCGAAGCTTGCAATTTCAAATTTCAAATCTGGAATTTCAAATCAATTTCTTATCTGTGTGCA
>DATHBC010000079.1:0-2217 GCA_035296345.1 Pyrinomonadaceae bacterium
GAGCTTGATGCGCTGCTGCGCGGCTTCGAGATTTTCTTTCTGCTGGCGCAGCTTTGCGTTTTTGATGCCGTAATCGATTGCCGAAAAATGCTGGCGCGCGGCGAGGAAAAAGCCGCCGACCAGCAGCGAGCCGCAGATTAAAGTCAGAAAACAATAACGCCACGGAATCGGGTCGCCCTCGCGAAGCGGCACGCGCGCGGCAGTTTTTTTGTTTTGGGGAACGTTTCTTTTTTTCATCGGCTTTCGTTATTCTTTTCGGCTAAAGTTTTAAACAGGCTCGGAGTTTTGCGCTTCGGGCGCGAGGATTTTCGAGCATTTCCGCTTCGCCGGCAATTACCGGCTTGCGCGTCAGTATTTCAACTTTTTTCTCGGCTCCGCAGACGCACGCGGGAAAGTTCGACGGGCAGAAACATTTTCCCGCCAGTTTTTGCAGCGTTTGCTTGGCGATGCGGTCTTCGAGAGAGTGAAAACTGATTATCGCCAGACGCCCGTTCGGTTTTAAAATATCAATCGAATCCCTGATAAAATCTTCCAGAATTTCCAGCTCGCCGTTAACGGCGATTCTTAAAGCCTGAAACGTGCGCGTCGCCGGGTGAATCTTGTCTTTTTTGCCGCGCGGCACGGCTCTTTCAACTAATCGGGCGAGTTCTCCGGTCGTTTTGACGCTCTCGCCGCGCTCTCTTCTTTCAACTATCCAGCGCGCGATTTTTCTGGAAAATCTTTCCTCGCCGTATTCGTAAATGATGCGCGCGATTTCAAATTCCGAAAGCGTCTCTAAAAGCTCGGCGGCTGTTTCGTCGCCGGATTCGGCGTTCATACGCATATCGAGCGGCGCATCATATCGAAAACTAAAACCGCGAGTCTCGCTGTCGAGCTGCATCGACGACACGCCCAAATCGGCTAGAACGCCGTCAGCTTTTTCAATTCGCGCCTGCGCCAGAACTTTTCCGATTTCCGAAAAATTGGCGTGAAAACCGCGAAATCTTTCGCCGAATTTTTCGAGCCGCGCCCGCGCCCTGGAAATCGCTTCCGCGTCCCGGTCGATGCCGATGACCCGCGTTTTTTCGGCAGCCGACAAAATCGCTTCCGCGTGACCGCCCAATCCGAGCGTCGCATCCACGAAAATCTCATTGTCTTTCGGCGCTAAATACTCCAAAGATTCCGCCAAAAGAACGGATTTATGCAGATTTTCGGTTGTTTCCTCGTTTGCCTTCAAAGAGCTTTTATCCTAGATTCCGAGTCTGGCGAGCATCGCGCCGTGTTCTTCCGTGAAAGGATTTTCCGCTAAGAACTGCTCAATCCTTTCCATATTCCAAACGTCCAGATAAGTCAGATAACCCAAAACCGCGACTTCGCCGTAAATCACGGCTTTTTTGCGCAGCAGCGGGTGAATCAAAACCCTTCCCTGATTGTCAATCTCGCTTTCCTGACCGTGAAAGCTCGTGCCCGTGACGTAAATCGTTCTGGCTTTTTCGGTCGTCGGCAAAAGCGATAATTTCTGCTCGATGATTTCCCATTCCCTGAGCGGGAAAATTTGCACACTTTCGCCCGTCAGACTCGTGACATAGACTTCCGCTGAATCGTATTTTTCTTCTATCTTACGCCGGAAATGGGTTGGGATTTTCAACCGTCCTTTTTCGTCAATCCGCGCCGTATAATTTCCGCGTAACATTTTTGAATTTTGGGGAAAGTGCTTAAAACCTCTCCATTATCTTAAACACTATTTCAAGGATTGGCTTTTTCGTCTAACCGACCACTTTAGACCATTTTTGACCACTTCTAAGGCATATTACGATTATTTCCACAGGCATGTCAAGCAATATTTTTAGATTTTATGTTTTATTCAACTGCTTAAAATTCGGCTGGTAATTTCTGATGACGGGCGGCAGGATTCCTGATAGTATTTTATATCTCACATCTGACAACTTTGCAATTTTGCGGTAAAGTTTTCTTTCTATGAATTTCAATTCGTTTGAACTTCTGGTTTTAGGTCTTTTCGCCGCATTGGCAAACGTTCTGGGCGGGCTGATTCTGCTGCCTTCGGGCATTTACCAAAGATTTAAAGCCGCGCTCAAATATCTGCTCGCTCTCGGCGCGGGCTTTATGCTGGCGGTCACTTTTATCGAGATTCTGCCTAAAACGATTTCACTCTGGCAAGCCGATAAAACCTCGCCTTTCAGCGGCGAGACGCTGGTTTTTCTGATGGCTTTGCTGTTA
>DATHBC010000080.1:0-2791 GCA_035296345.1 Pyrinomonadaceae bacterium
CTGGAACGCGCGCGCCGCAATCGGGGCAAAGCGCTGCTGGAACAAAGCCGCGAAGCCGTTAAGGAAATCAACAAAAGAAAACGCGAATCGGCTGCCGAGCAAAAACGTCTCAAAGCCGAAGCCGCCGCGACGACAGCAAACGCCGAGCCGTCGCGAAACGGAAAAGACGCGTTTCTGTCAACCGTCTCCGACGCCGGAATGGAATCTTTCGCCGCCGACGAAAACAAGGAAAAATCCGAAGGGGTTTCGCCGCCGCGCCAGCCGCTCCAATCCGTGACGACCGCCGAAGAACCGTCCGCCAGAGAAAACGGCAACGGGCAAAGAGAACAAAATCAGAACGACCTCTACAATCAACGCAAGCCGATTTCGGAAGTTTTAAACGACCTTTACGGCGAGAAGTAAAACATTTAACATTTAACATTTATCATTTATCAAGGCGCGGTTTTTCTGTTAAATGATAAATGATAAATGTTAAATGAAATTATGTTGACAGCAGAAATTATCGCCATCGGCTCCGAGCTTTTAACTCCCGACAAAACCGATACCAACAGTCTCTGGCTGACCGAAAAGCTGAACGAAATCGGCATCCAGGTCAGGCTGAAAACCGTCGTCGGCGACGACGAAGCGCGGCTTGAAGAAACCGTCCGCGACGCGCGGCGGCGTTCGGATATAGTCATTTCGACCGGCGGTCTGGGTCCGACCGAAGACGACATCACGCGGCAGGTTTCCGCCCGCGCGCTGGGGCGCGAGCTGGTTTTTCACGAAGCGCTGGTTGACGATTTGCGCGAAAGATTTCGCCGCTGGGGGCGCGAAATGCCGGAGATAAACAAACGACAGGCGTTTATTATCGACGGCGCGGAAGTTTTGCCGAATCCGAACGGCTCGGCGGTCGGAATGCTTCTGGAGGCGGGCGGGAAATTTCACGTCGTTCTGCCGGGACCGCCGCGCGAGCTGAAACCGATGTTCGAGCGGAATGTTTTGCCCAGACTGCGCGAAAAAGCCGGAGAAATCTGCGTCAGGCGGCGGATTCTGCGCGTCGCGGGAATGGGCGAATCGGCGGTTGACGAAAAAATCGCGCCCGTCTATAAACAATACTCCAACCCGCAGACGACGATTCTTTTCAATCGTTCGGAAATCGAAATTCACCTGACGGCGCAGGCGAAAAACGAGCGCGAAGCCGACGCTCTAATTGAAGAAGTCGCCGGGAAGATTGCGGAAACGCTCGGCGTCGCGGTTTTCGCGCTGAACGGCGAAAAGATGGAAGAAGTCGTCGGAAAGCTTCTCGCCGACGCCGGAAAAACGCTCTCGCTCGCCGAAAGCTGCACGGGCGGGCTCGTCGCGCAGCGGCTGACGGAAATTTCCGGCTCGTCGAAATATTTTATCGAGGGCGTCGTCGCCTACGCCAATGAAGCGAAAATCAGGACTTTAAACGTACCGGCTGAGTTAATCGAAAAACACGGCGCGGTCAGCGCCGAAGTCGCCGAAGCGATGGCGAAAGGAATGCGCGAGCGCGCGCAAACCGATTACGCCGTGTCGATTACGGGCGTTGCCGGACCCACGGGCGGAAGCGCGGAAAAACCCGTCGGGCTGGTCTTTATCGGTTACGCCGACGCGCGCGGCGCGAAATCTTTTAAAACGATTCTGCCCGGCGACCGCGAGCTGATTCGCTGGCGCGCCAGCCAGGCGGCGCTCGAATACCTGCGGCGAAAAATTCTGCAAAAGCGCGCCGGTTAAACGTTCCTGAAAGCATACGCGACTCGCGTGAGAGGAAAGAAAAATCTATGAAATCGTTTATTTTATCCGGCGCGGCGGCAGTTTTGCTTTTATTCACCACAATCCAAACCTTCGCCCAATTGGAAGGAAATCCCGAAAACCTGTGCCGCAGCGGATTTTTCCCGCGCGAGAGCGCCGCGTATCGACTGGCAAGCGTGAAAGGCGCGAAAAACGAAAAGGTTTATTTCTACGGCGACGAGCGCAGTGCTTGCCCGGACGGCAAAAACTGCCGAATGAAAAGCTATCTCATTCCGAACGACGAGGTCGTCGTTTCGCGGACGTTCGGCAGATGGGCTTGCAGTTGGTATCAGCCGAAAAAAGGGTCGGAGACGGTCGGCTGGATTGCCGTCGATAAGCTCGATTTCAGGGAAACGAATCAAAATCCGGCGCTCGCCGATTGGCTCGGCGCGTGGAATTACGCCGGAGAAAACCGAATCGAAATCGGCAAAAGCAAAACAAACGGTTCGCTGGCGATTACCGGAAACGCCGTCTGGCGCGGTTTGGGCGACAATATTCACACGGGCGAGATTGACGACGAATCGAAGCCCGCCGGAAACGAATTGAAAATCGGCGCTGACGCCGAAAGCGAAGACGAATGCCAGGTGACGATGCGGCTCGTCGGCAAATATCTCGTCGTCTCGGACAACCTGCGATGCGGCGGCGTCAACGTATCTTTCAGCGGCGTGTATCGTAAGAAATAAAGAAATAGAATGTTTGCCGGCTGGCTAAAAATTCCCGGAAACGGACCCGAAATTTCGGACGTGATTGTTTCATACGATGCCGAAACGCTCGCGCGCCAGCCGGTCGTCAAGGCGAATCTGGTTCGACAATTCGCCGCGCTGGGAAACCGTACGGCGATTGAAATTATTGAAAAAATACCGGATTGTGACGGCGTTCTCGTGCCGGAGGCGGTCGATGAGCTGCTTATCACGGCGCATTGCGAAATTCAGCGCATCTCGGAAGAATTTCAACACGGTCAGCGCGCTGCCGAGCTCCTGAAACCGATTTTGAAAGCTCT
>DATHBC010000081.1:0-8354 GCA_035296345.1 Pyrinomonadaceae bacterium
CGCCACGAATACATGAATCAAACTTCTTCTCTCTCAATGGATTCTCGGTGTCCCCCACGGTGAAATTTTCAATCATTCCACTTTCTCCGTTTCCGCGCATTTATTTTCAAAGACAAAGACGGCGGAAGCCATGCCGTGAAAGCTTCTGCCGTCTTTGTTTTAATTAAATTTTGACGACGTTCTCTTCCGCTTCCAGCTTTACGCTGTCACGTACAGCGACTGGAAACCGATTCTTCGAGAGAACTTGATGAGTAAATGACTCGAAGCAGCCATTTTTAACTGAGAAGTGAGAACTGAGAGCTGAAAGTTGATTTGCTTTTCAGTTCTCAGTTCTCACTTCTCAGTTATTTTATCTACGCAGTCCTAATCTCTGCACGATTTCGTGATACTGTTCGATGTTCTGTCGTTTCAGATAATCGAGCAGCTTTCTGCGCTGCGAAACCATTTTAAGCAGCCCGCGACGCGAGTGATTGTCTTTTTTGTGGGTTCTGAAATGCTCGGTCAGTTCCGTGATGCGCTGCGTTAAAAGCGCAATCTGCACCTGCGGCGAGCCCGTGTCCGAGCCGTGCTGCTGAAAATCCTTAACTATCTGTTCTTTTACTTCCGTAGCTGTAGCCATAACTTCTTACTTTCTGCTTAAAATAGCCTCTCCTTAGTCGCAGTCGAAACCGCGTGAATTTATTTTTATAACTGATAAATGTTAAATGTTAAATCGGGAATGGTCAATCTCCGCCGTTAAACATTCCAAATTCAGACGTTTTTCCCGAATTCTTCCATGAACTTTGTCGAAAAATCTCCGGCTTGAAATTTTTCGTCGCTCATAATCTTCAGATGAAGCGGAATCGTCGTTTTGATTCCTTCGATAACCATCGCTTCGAGCGCGCGCTTCATTCTGGCAATCGCCAGTTCTCTGGTGCGCGCGTGAACGATTAATTTCGCAATCATCGAATCGTAGTAAGGCGGCACGACGTAGCCCGGATAAGCCGCCGTATCGACGCGCACGCCGGGACCGCCCGGCAGATTGAAAGCCGTGATTTTTCCGGGGCTCGGCGTGAATTTTTCCGGGTCTTCGGCGTTGATGCGGCATTCGATGGAATGACCGACAATCAAAACATCTTCCTGCACGACGCCAAGCTGCTCGCCCTCGGCAATACGGATTTGATTGCGCACGATGTCGGCGAGCGTGACCATTTCCGTCACCGGGTGCTCGACCTGTATGCGCGTGTTCATCTCCATAAAGTAAAACGAGCCGTCTTCGTCGAGCAGAAACTCGAAAGTTCCGGCGCTCGAATAACCGATTTCCCGGCACGCCTTGACGGCGACCGCGCCCATTCTCGCGCGCTGTTCCGGCGTGATAACCGGCGACGGCGCTTCTTCCAGCAATTTCTGGTGACGGCGCTGAATCGAGCATTCGCGCTCGCCGAGATGAATGCAGTTTCCGTGCTCGTCGGCTAAAACCTGAATCTCGATATGGCGCGGGCGCTCGATATATCTTTCGATATAAACGCTGCCGTTTTTGAAAGCGGCGAGCGCTTCCGATTGTGCCAGCTCAAGATTGGAAGCCAAATCCTCTTCCGCGCGAACGATGCGCATTCCGCGCCCGCCGCCGCCCGCCGCCGCTTTGATAATGACCGGAAAACCGATTTCCTTTGCCAGCCTGATTGCTTCGTCAGCCGATTCAATCGGGTCGGGCGAGCCGGGCAAAATCGGAACTCCGGCGGCTGCCATCGTTCGCCGGGCTTCGACCTTATCGCCCATCATTTTAATAACGTGCGGCTCCGGTCCGATAAATTTGATATTGCAGTCGCCGCAGATTTTCGCAAAAGTTTCCGATTCGGCTAAAAAACCGTAACCGGGATGAATCGCGTCGACGTTCGTGATTTCCGCCGCGCTGATGATTGCCGGAATGTTCAGATAGCTCTGCGCGGACGGCGGCGCGCCGATGCAGACGGCTTCGTCGGCAAACCGCACGTGCAGCGCGTCCTTGTCGGCTTCCGAATGCACGGCGACGGTGCGAATGCCCATCTCCTTGCACGTCCAGATAATCCGGCAGGCAATCTCGCCGCGATTGGCAATTAAAATTTTACTGAACTTCTGCGTTTTCATTCTAAAAAGGCGAGCGGTGAGCAGTAAGCAGTGAGCCGTAAAAACTCACAACTTTTCCTACTGCTTACCGCTCACTGCTTACTGCTCACTTTCTGATTCCGAAAAGCGGCTGACCGTATTCGACGGGCTGACCGTTTTCGACGTAGATTTTGACGACTTCGCCCGAAACTTCCGCTTGAATTTCGTTCATCAGCTTCATCGCCTCGATGATGCAGACGACCGATTCCGGCGAGACCTTACTGCCGATTTGGACATACGGGTCTTTGTCCGGCGAGGGCGAGCGGTAAAACGTTCCCACAATCGGCGAAGGAATTTTATATAAATCCTCATCCGCCGCCGCTTCGGTTTCGGCTTTCGCGCCCGGGTGCGGAGTTTCGGTTTTTGCGGCGGCAGTCAACGCTTGCGCCGGAACGGCGGCGGATTGAACTGCGGCGGCGGCGACCGGCTGAACAGCCTGAACAATCTGCGGCGGAGCGACCTGCTTGCTCAGGCGCACGCGGATGGTTTCGTTTTCAAACTCGAAATCCGTGAAACCGTGTGCGTCGACCAGTTCCGCAAGCTCGCGCAGCTCTTCCATATTCAGCGAAGGCTCGGTCGCTTTCGCCGCGCGCGCGCTTTTCGTCGTCTTTTTCGTCGCCGTTTCTTTTTTCGCTGCCGCCGGTGTCGCTTGCTGGCTCATCCTTGCTCCTCCAAAAAGAAAGAAGGCAGCTAACACCCGGCAAAAATGAATTGCCTGTCAGTCGTCGCTGCCCGCTGCTTACTATTTCTTCGCCGCTGTTGCCGTCGCCGTCACGGTTTCCGCCTCGCGCGGGTTATCAACCAACTGGATAACCGCCATTTCCGCGTTGTCGCCCTGACGGCGACCGAGCTTGATGATGCGCGTGTAGCCGCCGTTGCGGTCTTTGTAGCGCGTTCCGAGCTCTCCGAACAAACGCTGCACGGCGGCGACGCCCGCGGTTCTGGCGGGGCGCTCTTTCGCTTCGCCTTTCTTGCCGCGAAAACGGCTCAATTCCGTTTTATGCGTGCGGTTGCCGGCGTGGAAAAATCTCGCCGCCTGACGGCGCAGATGGACTGCCTGCACCTTGGCGTCGTCGCCGTTTAAGTTTTGCGCTTTGCGCGCCAGGGTAATGGCTTTTTCCACAAACGAGCGAAGTTCTTTCGCCTTCGGCACGGTGGTGACGATTTGTTCTTTTTCGGCGTTAATCAGCGAAGTCGCTAAGTTTCGCAGTAACGAAATACGATGTTCCGTCGTTCTACCCAATTTACGATGTGCTTTTAAATGTCTCATAACAATAAGTTGTGAGTCGTGAGTCGTGAGTCGTGAGTCAAGAAGTTGTTTTCTCTCGACACCCGACCCTCGAACTCTCGACTAATTTTAGTCCGCTAAGTCGCGTCCGCCTGAGCCGGGAATCGGATTGCCCTGCTCGTCGAAATCCATTCCGAAATCCAAGCCCATGCCGTGCAAGAGGTCTTTGATTTCGTTCAAGGATTTTTTACCGAAGTTTTTCGTTGCCATCATATCGCGCTCGGTGCGGTGCACCAAGTCGCGAATCGAGCGAATGTCGGCGTTTTTCAGGCAATTATAAGAACGCACCGACAATTCCAGCTCGTCGACCGAGCGGTCGAGCAGGTCATTGCGCATCAGGGGCGGGCGCGCGATGTCTTCGTATTTATATTCGTCTTCTTCTTCTTCAAAATTGATGAAGATGGTCATGTGGTCTTTGACGAGCTTTGCCGCCAGACCGATGGAATCGTCCGGTTTCACGGAACCGTCCGTCCAGACTTCGATGGTCAGTTTGTCAAATTCCGTGTTCGAGCCCTGGCGGGTCGCTTCGACCGTGTAATTGACTTTTTTAATCGGCGTGTGCACCGAGTCAATCGGAATGTAGCCTAAGCTGAGGTCTTCGTCGTTGTTAAATTCGGCGGAGACGTATCCGCGCCCGTGCTTCAGACGCATTTCGATATTCAGTTCGCCGCCCGTCCCGACCGTTGCGATGTGAACGCTGTCGTCCAGGATTTCCACGTCGCCGTCGTGCTCGATGTCCGCGCTGGTCACTTCGCCGGCTGCGGATTTGCTGATAGTTAAGGTTTTAGCGCCCGCTCCGTGAAGCTTAAACGGGATTTGCTTCAAATTTAAAATAACGTCCGTCGCATCTTCGACCACGCCTTTGATGGACGAGAATTCATGCTCGACGCCTTCGATTTTAACCGCCGTAATCGCCGCGCCTTCGATGGACGAAAGCAGCGCGCGACGCAGCGAGTTTCCGATGGTCGTTCCGAAACCGCGCTCGAACGGCTGAGCGTAGAACTTTCCGTATCGCTCGGTCAAGGTTTCTTTTTCAACCTCTAAGCGATTCGGCATTTGAAAATCTGTCCAAAGGTTGTTTGCTGTCATATTTTTATAAAGTTTCCTAAAAAAGCTGCAGAGAGTTGCAGAGAGCTGCAGAGAGTTGCAGAGTTAAAATTCTTAAAACCTCCTGCAACCTTCCGCAACTATCTGCAACTTCGGTTAACTACTTACTGTAAAGCTCAACGATTAATTGCTCGTTAATAGTCGCGTCAATATCGGCGCGCGTCGGCAAGCCCGAAACGGTCACGCTCGGAGCGTCCGCCGCTCCGGCTGAAATCCATGCGGGACGACCGCGACCGCCGGAGGTCGACCAGGCGCCTTCGACGTGCGGGTTTTTCACGCTTTTTTCTTTAATCGTCACGACGTCGCCCTGTTTCACCTGGAAAGAGGGAATATCGACTTTGCGTCCGTTGACTTCGACGTGACCGTGATTGACCAATTGGCGAGCCTGTCGGCGAGACGTGGAAAAACCGGCGCGGAAAACGACGTTATCCAGACGACGTTCCAGCAAAAAGAGCAGGTTTTCGCCCGTGATGCCTTTCTGGCGCGAGGCTTTCTCGAAATAATTGCGGAATTGTTTTTCCAGAACGAAGTAAATGCGTTTTACTTTCTGCTTTTCGCGGAGCTGCTGACCGTAGCCGACCAGAACTTTTCTGCGCGCGGTCGCGCCGTGCATTCCCGGCGGCTGCGTGCCGCGTTTCTCAATCGGGCACGACGGTTTGAAACAACGGTCGCCCTTTAAAAATAACTTTGCGCCTTCGCGGCGGCACAGACGGCACACCGCTTCTCTATATCTAGCCATAATATTTTTTGCTTCCGGCAAAAAATGATTTGGGATTTCGGATTTCGGATTTCGGATTTTTCATAAACCCGAATCCGCAATTTTCTATTCCAAATTTCATTTCTGACGGAAAAGTTTACAGACGAACCTGTAAAACAAGTTCGCCTTTCGTCCTTTCGATAGTTTTTATTAAAAAGTTAAAATCTTAAAATAAATTCCGGATTTAAAATCCCGAATCCGAAATCCCAAATCCGAAATCGTCAGACTCTTCTGCGTTTCGGCGGGCGACATCCGTTATGCGGAATCGGCGTCGTATCGCGAATCGCCGTCACGCGAATGCCGGCTTGATGAATCGCGCGGATTGCCGATTCGCGACCGCCGCCCGGACCTTTGACGCGAACTTCGCATTCGCGCATTCCGGCTTCAATCGCCTTGCGCGCCACTTCCGAGGCGGCTTGCTGCGCCGCAAACGGCGTTCCCTTACGCGAGCCGCGAAACCCGCGCGCGCCCGACGACGACTGCGCGATTAAATTTCCCTGCGTGTCGGTAATGGAAATCAGCGTGTTGTTAAAAGAAGCCGCGATAAACGCGATTCCGGTCGGAATATTCTTGCGCTCTTTTTTTCTCTGAAAAGTCTTTTTGCCTTTTGCTGGTTGCTTTGCCATAAATTAATTAGTTTCAGGTTCCAGGTTTCAGGTTCCAAGTAAAAGCCAATGACTTGAAACTTGGAACCTGAAACCAGAAACTTATTTCTTGCCCGGCGCTTTCTTTTTCGCTACGGCGGCTTTGCGCGGTCCTTTGCGGGTGCGCGCGTTGGTGCTGGTGCGCTGTCCGCGAACGGGCAGCGAGCGGCGATGACGCAAGCCGCGATAGCAGCCGATGTCCATCAAACGCTTGATGTCCATCTGCACGCGCTTGCGCAGGTCGCCTTCGACTTCGCCCTGCGCGTCCAAAATCGCGCGGATGCGTCCCAATTCATCTTCGCCCAAATCCCTGATTTTCGTATCAATGCCGATTTGCGCTTCTTCGAGAATCGCCGTCGCCCGCGATTTTCCGATGCCGTAGATATAAGTTAAGCCGATTTGCGCTCTTTTTTGTGGTGGTAAGTCCACGCCTGCTACACGAGCCATTCTAAATTTCTCCGAAATTTTAATTTGAAATCTGAAATCTCGAATTTCAGATTGCCTTATCCCTGACGCTGCTTATGCTTCGGATTATCACAAATCACCCGCACAACGCCTTTACGATGAATAATTTTGCACTTATCGCAAATTTTCTTTACAGAAGGACGAACTTTCATTTCCTCTAATCCCTCGCTTTATTACTGCTTACTTGTAGCGATACGTAATGCGCCCGCGACCTAAATCGTAGGGCGAAAGCTCGACTAAAACCCTGTCGCCGGGCAGGATGCGAATAAAATTTTTCCGCATCTTGCCGGAAATATGCGCCAGAACCTGATGCTGGTTGCCTTCCAGTTCAACCTTAAACATGGCGTTCGGCAGCGTTTCCAGAACCGTAGCCGTCACTTCTATCGCTTCTTCTTTCGACATATCTTACAGTGTCAGTTAAGAGTTATCGACAAACTGCTTATGTTACCCTTTTTCAGACTTTTTTTCAAGTTAAGCCGCGGCGCTTCCGGCATTTCCCTGTTTTCGCCGGGCTTTTTGCTCTTTTGTCAGGGTTAAAATTTCCGGTCCTTCTTCGGTGACGGCAATCGTATGCTCGAAATGCGCGCTCGGTTTTCCGTCCGCCGTGATGACCGTCCATTTATCGCCCAGAACTTTTGTTTCGGCTGTGCCGAGATTTATCATCGGCTCGATGGCGAAACAATATCCGGCGCGAATTTTTTCGCGCGTCCCGGCGCGACCGTAATTCGGAATCTGCGGCGCTTCGTGCATTTTGCGCCCGATGCCGTGACCGACATAATCGCGGACGATGCCGTAGCCGAATTTTTCCGCGTGCGCCTGTACGGCGTGTCCCAAATCGCCGACCCGATTATTCGGATAACACTGCTCGATTGCCAGGTAAAGACATTCTTCCGTGACTTTGACGAGCTGCGCGACTTCGTCGCTGATTTTTCCGACCGGAACCGTTATCGCCGTGTCGCCGACAAAATCGTTGTAGGTCGCCGCCACGTCAATCGAGATAATATCGCCTTCTTTGAGCGGCGTGTCGTTGGAAAAACCGTGCACGACCTGTTCATTGACCGAAGCGCAAATCGCATACGGGAAACCGTGATAACCGATAAACGTCGGAATCGCGCCGCGCTGGCGAATCATCCTGTCGGCGGCGGCGTTCAGTTCCAGCGAAGTCACGCCGACTGCGACCATTTCGCGCAGGCTTTCGCGAACTTCGGCGATAAGCTCGCCGACCTCGCGCATCTTGTCTAAATCTTTTCTCGATTTGGCGATAATCATTCGCTTTCCCAGTAAAACATGGCTCAAACGGCTCAAAACGGCGCTGACTCTTGAACTATTTAGCATAGATGTCGGATGCCGGACGCCGGTCAGGGCTTGCCGACATCCGACATCTCAAATCAACTTTTCCAACTCCGCGTAAATTTCTTCGACGCCGCGCTCGCCGCTGATTTTTTGCAATCGCCCGGTTTGCTCGTAATAATCCAGCAGCGGTTTCGTGTTCGCTTCATACGTCGCCAGCCGTGTGCGGACGCTTTCCTCGTTGTCGTCGGAGCGATGAGTTAGCTGCGCTTCCGGGTGAAAATCGCAAACGGCGTCATTTTTCGGCGGCTTGAAATAAATGTTGTAAATCTCGCCGCAAACCGGGCAGTTTCGTCTGCCGGTCATACGCTTTTCCAGATTTTCAAGCGGCACGTCAACTTCGATTGCCTGAATTTCCCTGCCTTGTTCTTCCGCCAGATTTTCCAGGTCGCGCGCCTGCACCGCCGTGCGCGGATAGCCGTCCAGAATGTAGCTTCCGGTCTCGCGCGCGGTTCTGTCTTTGACGATTTCAAAAGTCACGTGGTCGGAAATCAGCCTTCCTTCCTTCATCAAGAGCTGCACTTCGCGGGCGAGCGGCGTATCGGCGTTTTTCAGCGCGCGAAACATATCGCCGGTCGAAATTTGCGGAATCCCTTTACGTTCTTCCAACAGCCGCGCC
>DATHBC010000082.1:0-6618 GCA_035296345.1 Pyrinomonadaceae bacterium
CAATCGCCGCTCGCCGTCGCGCTTTTCGTCGGCATCAGCCTGCTCGGTTTATCAAGCGCCGTCACCATGTCGAAAATCGGAAAAGGAACGCCGCTGCCGCTCGACAGCGCGCGAAATCTGGTCGTCGCCGGAACGTACGCCTTCGTCCGCAACCCGATGGCAGTTTCCGGCGTCGGTCAGGGCTTAGCGGTCGGCTTATATCTGGGCTCGCCGCTGGTTTTGATTTACGCGCTGATGGGCGGCTTGATTTGGCAGCTAATCTTTCGCCCGCTCGAAGAAACGAATCTGCACCAACGCTTCGGCGCGGAATATGAAGAATATTGCCGCAAGGTTCGCTGCTGGATACCGAATCGAAAATCGTATAAGCCGCAATAAAAAGACAAAACAGCTTTCGCCGGGTGTAGAGCCGCCGCTGCTGAGATATTTATGCTGCAGACAGCTTTTATTTTGCCGTTCGGCTGATTTGCTCGACCGCCTGCGGGTTTTCCAGCGCCGACAAATCGCCCGCGTCTTCGCCGAGATATGCGGCGCGGATGACGCGGCGCATAACTTTGGCGTTGCGCGTTTTCGGCAGCGCGGCGACGAAATGAATTTTTGAGGGCGCGAGCGGTTTGCCCATATCTCTGGCGACGACTGCTTTTAATTCGGCTTCGAGATTTTCCGTTCGCTCGCCTTTTAAAACGCAGAAAGCGACCATTGCCGTGCCTTTCATTTCGTCGGGAACGCCGATGACGGCGGCTTCGGCGACGCGTTCGTCGCCGACCAGCAGGCTTTCGACTTCGGCGGGTCCGACTCTTTTTCCGGCGACTTTTAAGGTGTCGTCCGAGCGTCCGAGAATAAACCAGTGTTCGTCGGCGTCTCGCATCGCCCAGTCGCCGTGTACCCAGATGCCCGGAAAGCGATTCCAGTAAGTTTCCAGATAGCGTTCGCGCTCGTGCCAGAAGCCGCGCGCCATGCCAATCCACGGTTTTTTAATCGCCAGCTCGCCGACCTGATTTGCGGCGGCGACCGATTCGCCCGCTTCGTCCAGAACATCAGCCGCGATGCCCGGACAAGGCGCGGGAAACGAGCAGGGTTTTATCGGCAGCAGCGGATTTCCCATCAGAATTCCGCCCGAAATTTCCGTGCCGCCGGAATAGTTGATAATCGGAATCTTCGAGTCGCCGACTTTTTCAAACAGCCACCACCACGGCGCGGGATTCCACGGTTCGCCCGTCGAAGCGAAAGCCCGCAGGCTGGAAAGGTCGTGTTTTTTCGGCAATTCGTCGCCGTGCGTTGCCAGCGCGCGCACCAAAGTCGGCGAAATTCCCAAGATTTCGACCTTGTGTTTCGCGCAAAATTCCCACATCCGGTCGGGCGCGGGGTAATCGGGCGCGCCGTCGTAGATGACAATCGTCCCGCCGTTTATCAAAGCGCCGTAAATCAGCCACGGTCCCATCATCCAGCCGATGTCCGTAATCCACGAGATGCGCGTGCCGCGCCCGACGTCCGTGCCGAAAGCCATGTCCTGCGCCGCTTTTATCGGAAAACTGCAATGCGTGTGCGCGATGCCTTTCGGCTGTCCGGTCGTGCCCGACGTGTATAGAATGATGAGCGGGTCTTCGGCGTCGGTCGGTTCGAGATATGAAAATTTTTCTCGTCCGTCGTCGCGACGAGAAAAAATGTTCTTTCCTTCATCAATTAACTCTCCGTCATACATCCAAACATTTACTTTGGGAAGAGTTTGACCAAAAGACTCTGATTGATGATTATTTACAATAAATAAATGTTTTATCGTCGGACAGTTTTTAACTGCCTCGTACGCGATTTCATAAGCGTTAAAAACTTTTCCGCGTCGAGGAAAACCGTCGCAGGTAAATAAAGCTTTCGCGCCGACTGCGTTTAGCCGGCTTGAGATTGCTTCGACCCCGTAACCTGAAAAAACGGGAACGGCAATCGCGCCGATTCGATTAATGGCGAGAAGCGCAACAACAGTTTCAATCATCATCGGCAGATGAAGTCCAATCGCGTCGCCTTTTCCCAGGCGGTGACTTCTTAGTCCTGCGGCGCAGTATTCGACCTGTTCCTGCAATTCGGCATAACTTAATTGTCGAACCTCGCCTTCTTCGCCTTCCCAGATAACCGCGGGCTGGTTTTCGATTTCCGTCCCAATCCAGCGGTCAAGACAGTGCGAAACGACGTTAAAGCCCGCGCCCGCGCACCAGTTCGGAAACTCGACGCCGCCGGATAAATCAAGCAGCTTTTCATACGGCGGGTCGAATTTTACGTCCAGAAACCGGAGAACTTCCGAGGTGAATTTTTCGACGTCCGTGACCGAAAACCGGTAAAGCTCGTCGAAAGAATTTGCGCCGACTTGTTTCATAAAGCGTGTCAGCTGCGCGCGTTCGATAACTTCTTCGGTCGGCGTCCAGGCGATTGGCTGATTTTCCAGAAGATTAATTTCGTTCATTCGTAAAATTTGCTGCTGCGGTTTTGTAAATTCGAAAATAAAAGTTTATAACACGATAATAAAACATAAAAATTTATGAGCGAAAAACCTGTCGAAATCAATCTTCCGGAAAATCTTTTTCACGGCAGGACGGCAATCGTCACGGGCGCGTCGCGCGGCGTCGGGCGGGCGACGGCTTTGAGACTGGCGGAAGGCGGCGCAAACGTCGTCGTTAATTATTTGAACGCGGAAGAAAAGGCGAACAGCGTCGTCGCCCTGTGCAAAGAATTAGGCGTCGGCGCAATCGCCGTGCAGGGCGACGTTTCCGAATGGCTAGACGCGCAGAGACTGGCGCAGCGGGCGATTGAGGAGTTCGGGCAAATCGACCTTCTCGTCTCGAACGCGGGCGTCTGGGAAGGCGCGCCGATTGAGGAAATGTCGGAAGATTTGTGGAATAAAGTTCTGAACACGAATCTGAAAAGCGCCTGGGCGACGACGAAAGCCTGCGTGCCGGCGATGAAAAAACGCGAAAAGGGCGCGATTGTGCTGGTTTCCTCGACCGCCGGACAGCGCGGCGAAGCGAATTATTCGAACTACGCGGCGTCGAAAGGCGGGCAAATCAGTTTTACGAAAGCCCTGGCGAGCGAGCTGTGCCCGAAAATCCGCGTCAACGCCGTCGCGCCCGGCTGGATTGAAACCGCGATGGTGCGCCCGGTTTTCGAAGACGAAAATTATCGCCGGAGCGTCATTAATTCAATCCCGCTCAAACGCATGGCGACGACCGACGACGTGGCGCTCTCGATTTGTTTTCTGCTCTCGGACTGGTCGCGCCACATCACGGGCGAGATTCTGAACATCAACGGCGGCACGGTTCTGTGCGGATAAAAAAGTGAATGAGTGAAAAAGTGAAAGAGTGAAAAAGCAAGTTGAATTAGAAAGCCGCTTTTTCACCTTTTCACTTTTTCACTCTTTCACTTTGAAACTTTGCTTCACGGGCGGTTTTCATTTAACTTTACAAGATAATCGTGAGTGAAAGATTAAACCCGACAGTAATGAAATTCGGCGGCACTTCAGTCGGCGACGTCGCCGCTTTCGAGCGCGTTTTTCACATCGTCTCCGAGCAGGTCGAAAAAAAGCCGGTCGTCGTCGTTTCGGCGATGACGAAGGTGACCGACGCGCTTTTAGCCGCCTTTGACACGGCGAAAAAAAGCGATTCCGCCGAAGCCGCAAGCGCCGTTCTCGAACCGCATTTCGCGCGTCACGAAGAAGTTTCCCGCACCTTTCTGGACGAGAAACGCCAACAGGCTTTCGACGAGGAATTGAGCTTTGCGAAAGGCGAATTAGCCGACCTTTTCAAGCGCGTTTCGCGCCGCAGCCTGCCGCTGGCGATGATGAAGGACGCAGTCGTTTCCTACGGCGAGCAGCTTTCTTCCAGACTGCTCGCGGAAGTTTTAAAAGCGAGAGGCGTCCGCGCGCGGCAGATGGATTCGCGCCGCCTGATTGTCACCGACGACGAATACGGCGCGGCGCAGCCCGACTGGAACGAAACCGAAAGATTAACCAAAATCGAGCTCGAATACCTGATTCAAAACGGCGAAGTTCCCGTCCTGGGCGGATTTATCGCGGCGAGCCGGAGCGGCGAAACCACAACTCTCGGGCGCGGCGGCTCGGATTATTCGGCGGCGCTGGTGGCGGCGGCTCTCAGGGCGCGCGAGCTGCAAATCTGGACGGACGTGACGGGCGTCATGACGTGCGACCCGCGCATTGTCCGCGAGGCGCGCACGATTCCCGTCCTGTCTTACGAAGAAGCCGCCGAGCTTGCCTATTTCGGCGCGAAAGTTCTGCATCCGAAAACCATCCAGCCCGCCGTCGATTATTCGATTCCGGTCAGAGTCTGCAATACGTTCGAGCCGGAAAAGGTCGGCACGATGGTTTTGTCCGAATCCGGCGAAGCGCCGAACAAAATCAAATCCATCGCCCACAAAAAAAACATCACTATCCTGCGCATCTCGTCGGCGCGAATGCTCGGCTCTTACGGCTTTATGTCGGCGCTTTTCCAGATTTTCGACCGTCACCGAACGGTGATTGACGTGATTTCGACCTCGGAAGTTTCCGTCGCTCTGACGCTGGACGACACCGCTTCGCTCGAACAGGTCGTCGGCGAGTTAAAACGTCTCGGCAACGTCGAAGTCGAACCGGACAACGCCGTCGTCTGCGTCGTCGGCGAAGGCTTGCGCGCCGCCTCCGGCTTGGCGGCGAAAATCTTTTCGACGATTGAGGACATCAACGTCGCGCTCGTCTCGCACGGAGCGTCGAGCGTGAATCTGACGTTTGTCGTCAAGGAAGAAGTCGTCGCCGAAGTGATTAAAAGATTGCACAACGAATTTTTTAAGAGCTAAAATAAGCAGACGGAAAGGAGTTTAAGACGATGGCGGAAACCTTAATCGAAGAAACAAAAGCTGAAGACAACGCGCTCGAAGATTCGCCTAAAGCAAGACTCGAAAAGTTTTTGCGGGAAAATAAAGTCAAAGTTTTCACCGAAAAAGATTTTGATTTACCGAAGGATGAAAAAAAACAGGCGCAAATTCACGCCGAAGTTGACGAGTTTCTGCGAATGCGTGAAGAATGGCGCGAAGAAGATAGAAAATCATCAGAGGAACACGATAGATGGCTATAATCGTCGATACCGACGTAACCTCTTATCTTTTAAAGCAAGACTCTCGCGCGGAACTTTATCGTCCGCATTTATTCGGCTTGCCCAAAATGATTTCTTTTATGACTCTGGCAGAGCTGCGACGCTGGGAAATACAAAATAATTGGGGCGAAAAGCGTAAGGTGAAAGCAAGAGAATTTCTGGCGGCTTTTGCCGTTGTTTATGCTGACGAAAAGCTTTGCGAATACTGGGCGAAAATCAAAAGTGAGGAGCATAAGAAAGGCAATCCGATAGATACGGCTGACGCCTGGGTGGCAGCGGCTGCTTTGATGTTCGGCGTTCCGCTGGTGACTCACAACCGCAGGCATTTTGAAAATATCAACGGCTTGCAAATCGTTTCCGAATCCTGATTATGCTCGGTTTAGACCGGAAAAGCGTTCTGCTCGTTCCGCATCGGAAAGCCTGGAAAACGCTCTTCGAGCGGGAAGAAAAATTGCTGCGCTCGGCGCTCGGCGATTACGCGGCGGCGATTGAACATATCGGCAGCACGGCGATTCCGGATATTGCCGCCAAGCCGATTATTGATATTCTGGTCGGCGTCGAGGCAGGCGATTTATCGGAGGTCGAAAAATATTTGCCGCCTCTCGCCCGAATCGGTTACGAATATCGCGGCGAAGCCGGAACTGCGGGCAGGCGTTATTTCAGAAAGGGAACCGCGGCAGCCGTCAGCACGCATCATTTGAGCATCGCCGAGCGCGGCGGCGAGATTTGGCGGCGTCATATTTTATTCCGCGATTACCTGCGCGCCGAGCCCGAAGCGGCGCGGGCTTACGCTGAGCTGAAAAAGAATCTGGCGATAAAATACAAAGAACGGCGCGAAGATTATACCGACGGAAAAACCGGATTCGTCGAAGAAATTTTATTGAAAGCGGGCTTTTCCGGGCAAAAATAAAATGTCTGATTTTGTCAAAGGACTTGAACTGAACGCGCAATTTTATAGCGAAATTGTCGCGCCCCTACTGAAAACTCATTTTCCCAATCTTGAATATTCGGCGGCTTTAATCGGCTGGGGCTCGGAAGTTTTGGGTTACGACGACCCGGTATCGACCGACCACAACTGGGGCTTGCGTTTTCAGATATTTCTTTCCCAACATGATTGCCGAGAGCATTCGAGTTCCATCAATCAAATTTTAAATGAGAAGCTGCCGCCGGAGTTTCGGGGCTTTCCGACCGATTTTGAGATTCGCGTGAACCGAGACCAGCGCGGCGAGCGGCGCGAAGATGATGCCGGCAGACATAACATCGACATTGAAACGATTGAAGGTTTTTTCGGTCGTTATCTCGGCTGCCGTCAACCGGATGATGAATTAAGAGCGGCGGATTGGCTGACATTTCCCGAACACAAGCTGCTGGCGGTGACGAGCGGAAAAGTTTTTTACGACGGTTTGAATGAACTCGGAAAGATTCGGCAAAAATTAAGTTATTATCCCGAAAACGTCTGGTTTTATATGCTCGCCGCCGGGTGGTCGGGGATTTT
>DATHBC010000083.1:0-2151 GCA_035296345.1 Pyrinomonadaceae bacterium
AGCACAATTGAATACATTCGCTTTTTAAATATTGCTCGCGGTTCATTGAAAGAAGCCGAAACTCAAATTTTACTTGCCCAAAGATTCTCTTACTTAAATGAAAATCAAGTTCGAGTCGCGCTTTCCCTCTCAGAAGAAGTCGGCAAACTTCTCAATCGCCTGATTTTTAGTTTAAGAAAGAAAATTCCCTAATTCCATAATTTCCTGCCTTCCTATTTCCTTTTCAATTTCTCGTAAATCAGACGCAAGCCTTCGAGCGTCAGCGTGTCGTCGACTTCCGCAATCAATTCCGAAGCCTGCGAAATCAGCGGCGCGAGTCCGCCGGTGGCGATAACGCGGGTTTCCGCGCCTAATTCTTCAATCATGCGCCGCAAAATTCCGTCGACCAGCCCGGCGTAGCCGTAATATAAACCCGATTGAATGGAGCCGACGGTCGATGCGCCGATAACGTTTTCCGGCTTTTTGATTTCGACGCGCGGCAATTTCGCGGCGCGCGAAAAAAGCGCGTCGGACGAAATCGTGATGCCGGGCGTAATGACGCCGCCGAGATATTCGCCGCCGGCGTTAATCGCGTCGAACGTCGTCGCCGTGCCGAAATCGACGACGATGCACGGCGTTCCGTATTTGGCAATCGCCGCGACGGCGTCGACGATTCTGTCCGCGCCGACGTCCGACGGCGGATTGTATTTGATTTTCAGACCGAAATCCAAAGTGTTGTCGACAAAAATCGCTTTGTGCCCGAAATAATTTTCGGACATTTTCTGAAAGGTGAAATTAAGCGGCGGGACGACCGAAGCGATGATGACGGCGTCGATTTTTTTATAATCGATTTCCGAAAGAGCGAACATCTGTCGCGCCAGCACGCCGACTTCGTCAATCGTGCGGTCGCGAACCGTGTTCATCCGCCAGTGAGCGTTCAGGTTTTCGTGATTGTAAACGCCGAGCGACGTATTGGTGTTTCCGATGTCGATGACGAGAAGCATATTGAAAGTGAAAAGTGAAAAGTGAAAAGTGAAAAACGAAAATTTGTTTATATATCATTTTTCACTTTTCACTTTTCACTTTTCACTGATTTTTAGCCTTGCAGCGGCAAGCCGTCGTAAACCACCTGCCAGCCGTTCTTTTTGCTTGTCCGGAGGCTTTTGGTAAACCATTCGAGCGCTTTTTCCGGGTCGTCGTAAATCTGCACGGCGGGTCGCTCTTCGCGCGGGTCGACGCGGCAGATAGCGCCGCCCTGACCGGCGGTTTTCAGACACAAAAGCGCATACATATCGTTTTTTGCCAGCACGGCGGTGCGGGTGTAAATCTCTTCCAGTTCGAGCTCCAAATCTTCCAGATGCTGCTCGAAATCTTCAAAATCTTCAAAATCCAAATCTTCGTTTTCAAAATCAAATTCGTTATTCATATATTTGTATAAAAGCTCTCGGTTACACGTTACACGCTTGCGCCGCAAAGTTCAATCGGTTTCTCGCGCCCGCCCGTCAGGGTGACCGGCGGCAATCGGCAATATTCGCAAGGCGTATGTAATCTTTGCTGCGAAAGTTGACTGAAAACGACGCTTGCCCGTTTGAAAAGGCGGGCGAGGTCGGCAAACTTTACTTTCCGTTTTCCGTCGGGATTAGAAATTTCAGCATCGAATCGGACAGCGAGCCTTTCGACGCCGAATCAAAGGCGGCAAACATCGGCGAGGTGTTGACTTCCAGAAACACCGGCTCGCCTGTTTCCGGGCAGGTTTTGAAATCCGCCGCCGCAAAGTCGAGTCCCAGGGCGTCGAGCAGTTTCTGCAATCCGCCCGTTAATTCGCCGGAAAAGTTTTCGATATATTCAATCCGGGCTTTAGGCGTGGTGCGGTAATCCAGTTCTTCGGAGGTGATTTCAAAGGCGAAAAAACTTTTGCCGACGGCGTAAATCCTGATTTCGGGAGCGACCAGACGGTTTTGCACGATTGCCGGCGCGGCGGCTGTCGTTTCGTTTTTTAATTCGGTTTGCCGCCTGACTTCTTCAAAGCTCCGGCAATATCCGCCGCCGTTGACCGGCTTGGCGACCAGACGCCGATTTTTTTCAAATTGCGCGAGATAGGAAAAATCATTCGTGACGACCGTATCGGGAATTTTCAAGCCGAAAGATTGAGCCAGATTCAGAACGAGCGGT
>DATHBC010000084.1:0-2684 GCA_035296345.1 Pyrinomonadaceae bacterium
TGGATTGCCGACTGGGGCTCGACGATGGATATTTTCGAGGCGACTGACGGCGAAGGCATCGCGCAGACGCAGGCGGAAGAGGAAGCCGCCAGAACGCGCGCCCTGACGCAGGAAGAACCGTCGCCGCAAACGATTTTCAGCGTCAGGGCGCGAGCCAATCAGCCGCTTCTCATAATATTTCAAATGCAAGCCAGAAACTAGCGAAAAGCAAACCGAGCCGGAAAAAATAGCAGAACGAAACAAAGCGACCCCGGCATCTGCCGGCGATTGATAAAGGCGAAGATGATAACCAACGGAAGAAAACTCGACGGGCGCTATATTCTGCGCGAAGAAATCGGCAGCGGCGGATTCGGCGCGGTGTATCGCGCCGTCGATACGCGGTTTAGCGGCAATAACCAGGTCGCGATAAAGCAGATTCCGCTTATCGGCGAAGAATCCGCCGAAGCTTTTCGACAGGAAGCCAACCTGCTCTACAACCTTTCGCACCCGAATCTGCCGAAGGTGACGAATTGTTTTCAGGAAGACGGCGCGAGCTTTATCGTGATGGAATATATTTCGGGCGAAGATTTATGGGAAAGCCTGAAAAAGGGCAAGTGCTGCACCGTCGCCGAAGCGCTGGAAATTGCCGACGCCGTTCTGGACGCGCTCGAATATCTGCATTCGTTTACGATTTTTCACCGCGACATCAAGCCGCACAACATTAAAATCGACCGCGGCGGTAAAATTTATCTGCTCGATTTCGGCACGGCGAAAGGCAGTTTCGACGAAACGACGCTGACGCGCGCCGCCGGGCAGAGCATTACGGGCTTTACGCCTTTTTACGCGCCGCTCGAACAGGTTCTGCGCGTCGACGCAAATTCCTACCTGCTTTTGCAGTCGGTGGAAACGCCGCATCTTCTGGACGAATTTTTACACCGGAAAACCGACGAGCGCAGCGATATTTACAGCCTCGGCGCGACGCTTTATCATCTTCTGACCGGTTATTCGCCGGAGAAAGCGACCGCGACGACGCGGGCTTTTGCGCTCTGGTCGGGAAAGCCCGACCCGCTGCCGCCGTGCCGAACCGTCAAACCGGAAATTCCCGAGCATCTGGCGCAAATCGTTCATCGCTGTCTGGAAATCGAGCCGGAAAAACGCTTCCAGACGGCGGCTGAGCTGCGCCGCGAGCTGAAAAATGCGTCGTCGGATTCGCCGCCGCCGAAAGTCTCGGAACGAATGACCGTCGCGCTTCCTTCGACGCGGAATCCGTTGAATGAAGAACTTAACCCGGCGGCGGCGAAATCTGTTTTGACGCAGGAGAGCAGTTTAAAATCCGAACCCGTTATGCGGCTTTCGTTTGATATTGAAAGCAAACCGGAAGCGGAAAACGCAACGGTTTCTTCCAGACCAATCGAAGAATCGTCGGAAGAGCGAAACCCAATCCCGGCGGCGGCAGCAGTAAAGCCGAAATCGAAAATACCGTTCTATCTCGGATTGCTGGTTTTAACGACGATTTCGGGCGTTTTTGCCGGTTGGCTGTTGTGGCGAAATCCAGCCGTCACGCCGCCCGCCGAAACGACTGCGGCTAAAACGACACGAAACTTGAGTTATTCGCTTTTAGTGCAGAAAATGCGCGGCGGCAAGAAATTTCAGGAGCCGTTTGAATCGAGCGGGCAGGAGATTTTTGAGACGGGCTATCAATTTCAGATGCGCCTCGTGCCGCCCGCCGACGGTTACCTGTATATTTTCGCGGAAGGTATAAACGACCGTCAGGAAAAGGTTTTCAACCTGATTTTCCCGACGCCGCAGCGCAACGAAGGGGCAGCCGCCGTCGCCGCCGCGCGGCAGTACGAAACGGGCTGGAATCAATTTGACGGGAGAACGGGAACGGAAAATTTCTGGCTGGTTTGGAACAAAACCGTGCCGGAAATCGCCGAAAAAGCCCGCGCAGACGCTTTTCAAAACGCGGGCGTCGTCTCTGACGGCAATTTGAAAAATCAACTGAAAGATTATCTGGCAAACGAAAGCAAAAACAAAGCCGAAGCATCAAAAGAGGTCGATAAAAAAATCACGAAAATCGGTTTCCAGGGCGACCGTCTGGTTTATCTGATGCATCTGGAACATCGCTGAAACAGGACTAATACTTGACGCGCAGGCAATTTGCACATAGAATTAGTCCCACCCAAAAAACGGAAGACATCTGCCCGGTCGGTCAGTCAGTCAGTCTGAAAATAAAATCCGAAACTGAAAGAAAACACGCTTGTTCTCACGGTTGTGTTTCCGCACATTGAAACAGGAGTACTCGCTATGCGTAATTCATCGTCGTTCAAAAATAAATTTCCGCTTCGTCTGGTGAGCGCATTTATATTATTTTCCTTCGTCTTTTCACTGCTGCCGCGGGCGTCGCAAGGGCAAACCCAACCGCCGTCAGGAACTCGTGAACTGACGGCGGAAGAAAAGCCGTTTATAGAGCAAAAACGTCTCGCGCTGGTCATCGGCAACGGTAAATATCAACACGTCGCCTCGCTTAAAAATCCTTCCAACGACGCGATGGATATGGTTCAGACGCTCAAAGGACTGGGTTTCGACGTAATATCGGGCATCGACCAAAACAAAACGCAGATGAAGAAACTCATCCGCGATTTCGGCGACCAGCTAATGATACAAAAAGGCGTCGGGCTTTTCTTTTACGCCGGGCACGGCGT
>DATHBC010000085.1:0-5086 GCA_035296345.1 Pyrinomonadaceae bacterium
TTTGACGGAAAACGCTGCTCCAAGCGCCGCCGTCACCGCCGACGGGGAAGCGAGCGCCGATGCGGCGGCGGCAAAAAATTCGATAGCCATTCTGCCGTTTAAATTGATTCGCCCGGCTGAGCGCGGCGCAGCCGGCGGCGACGAGACGACGGGCGACGAATACCTGAGCATCGGGCTGGCGGACGCGCTCGGCTCGCGCCTGAGCGGCGTCAAGCGTCTGGTGGTGCGCCCGACCAGCTCGATTTTGCGCTACGCGAACGAAGCCGACCCGTTTGCCGCCGGGCGCGAATTAAACGTCGAGTTCATCGTCGGCGGCAGCATCCGGCGCACGGGCGACCGCGTCCGCGTCAGCGTCCGGCTTTTGAGCATCGGGGAAAACGCGGCGCGCTGGGCGGAAGATTTCGACGAAAAGATGACGGACGTTCTGGAAATCGAAGATTTGATTTCCGAGCGTGTCGTGCGTATCCTCGTTTCGCATCTGACGGGCGAGGAAAAAAATCAACTGGCAAAACGCTCCACCTCCAACGCCGAAGCCTACGAGGCTTATCTGCGCGGGCGCTATCACTGGAATCAGTTTACGTTCGAAGGCTTTGCCAAAGCGCTGGCTTTTTACCGTCGCGCCATCGAGCTGGCTCCCGATTACGCGCTCGCCTACGCCGGAATCGCCGATTATTACAATTTTCTGGGCGTCTACGCCGTCCGTCCCTTTGCCGAAACGACCGCCGCGACGAAAAAAGCGGCGCAACAGGCAATCGCGCTCGACCCGACGCTGGCGGAAGCCTACGCGGCGCTCGGTTTCGCCTCGCAGATGGGCGATTTCGATTGGGAAGCCGCCGAAAATCATCTGCTCAGGTCAATCGAGCTGAACCCGAATTATTCGACCGGGCGCGTCTGGTACAGCTATCATCTGGGAATGACGGGACGTTTTGAAGAGGCTTTCGCGCAGGTAAACAAGGCGCTCGAAATCGACCCGTTCACGCCGCTCGTGCCGCAGACCTACAACTGGATGCTGTATCACGCGCGCCGCTATGACGAGGCGATTGCGGAAACTTATCGACTGATTGAAAAAGAGCCGCAGTACGGCTTATCGTATGTATTTTTAAGCGGTATGCTCTGGCACACCGGAAAATACGCCGAAGCCGTCAAGGTCGCGCACAAAATGGTCGAAATAATGGGCAGAACCGGCTACACCCTGTGCTGGCTCGGCTCGGCTTACGCGGCAGCCGGACAACTCGAAGAAGCGCGAGCCGTTATCGGCGAGCTGGAAAATCTTTCGGCGACGCAATACGTCTCGCCATACCTGCTGGCGATGATTTACGTCAATCTGCGCGACCGGGAAAAAACTTTCGAGCTGCTTGAAAAAGCGGTGGAAATCCGCGACGGAAGACTCAGCTATCTCGCCGCCGACCCGCAGTTCGACCTGTTCAGGAGCGACCCGCGTTACAATAAAATACTGAAAGCGATAAATCATCCGTCCGTCACGCGCCCGCCGGAATCCGGCAGCGGCGGCGGCAGTAAAACAATCGGCAGGGAAAATTCCATTGCCGTCCTGCCGCTGAAAATACTCGGCACGCGAAATCCGGACGACGAATATCTCGGCATCGGTCTGACGGATTCGCTGATTACGCGCCTTTCCAACGTGCGGCGTTTCGTCATGCGCCCGACCAGTTCCGTTCTGCAATACGCCAATTCGCCGACCGACCCGTTCGAGGCGGGCAGAAAATTGTCGGTCGAATATGTTCTGGACGGCAACCTGCGGCGCGCGGGCGAGCGCATCCGCGTCACCGTACAGCTTTTAAGCGTCAGGGAAAACGCGGCGGTCTGGGCGGAAAGCTTCGACGAAAAATCTTCGGACGTTTTGGAACTGGAAGATTCGATTTCCGAAAAAGTCGCGCAATCGCTGATTCCGCAGCTGACGGGCGAAGAACGCCGGCAGCTCGAAAAACGCGGCACGAACAACCCGGAAGCCTACGAGGAATATTTGCGCGGGCGCTATTTCTGGAATCAGTTTACCAATGAATCTCTGCCGAAGGCGCTCGCTTCATTTCAAAAAGCGGTCGCGCTCGACCCGGAATACGCGGCGGCGTATGTCGGCTTGGCGGATTTTTACAACTGGGCGGGAATTTTCGGCATTCTGCCTTCGATGGATTGTTACCGCGAGGCGAAACGCGCCGCTCTGCGCGCGCTGGAAATCGACGACCAATTGAGCGAGGCAAACGCCGCGTTCGCCTTTATCACGGCGTTTGGCGATTGGAAATGGGCGGACGGCGAAAATTTTATCAAGCGCGCCATACAGCTTAATCCGAGCAACGCGCTGGCGCACGAATGGTATTCGACGATGCTGATGGCGACGGGACGCATCGAACAGGGGCTGGCGGAAATCAGGCGCGCCGAAAAGCTGGACCCGTTTTCGCTGCGGGCGAAAACGCTGACGACGTGGACGTTTTATCAGGGGCGGCTTTATGAAGAAGCCGCCGCCAAGGCGCAGGAGTTGATTGAAATGGACCCGAACTATTGGCAGGGTTATGTTCAGCTCGGCAATACCTATATTCAAACGGGACGCGCGCGCGAGGCGACAAAACTTTTGCAGCACGCTCTAAAGCTCGCGCCCGGTTCGGGCATCACGCTTTACAAGCTGTGTTTCGCGCTGGTCGCCGAAAATCGCGTGAGCGAGGCGCGCGAGATTCTCCGGCAGTTAGCCGACGGCGGCGCAGTGGCGGGTTATTCCAAGCCGTATTTCGTCGCGATGGGGCATGTCGCGCTGGGCGAATCGGACGCGGCTTTTGAATGGTTTGAAAAAGCCGTCCAGGTGCGCGACGGCTGGCTGGTCTGGCTTTTGACCGAGACGAAGCTCGACCCGCTGCGCCCCGACGCGCGCTTTATCAATCTGCTCCGAAGATTGAATTTTCCGACCGGCGGCATCGACTACGGCGGCAGCCGCGGGCAGCGGTCATGAAATTTCCGCGGTCGTCTTATAAAATATCGAGCGGTCAGGTTAGTTTTAAGAATTTAAATCTCAATTCACAGAAAAGCCGGACGGAAAAAATTATGAGAATTTTTACACGGATATTTCTGATGCAGCTCATCGCGCTCGTTGCCGCGTGCGGCATTATTTTCGGTCAGAACGAATATACGTTCGCCTCGGGTGACGGCGGCTTTAAGATAAACCTGCCGAAAACCGTCAGCTCGTCCAGAGACATAAACTTTAATCACGGCAATATCAGCGGGTACGGTAAGGTCTATACCTGGGAAAACCCTGAATATTATTATCGGGTTCTCTACTATAAAGTCGAAGCCGAGAATAAAGTCCTGACCGCGCCGCAGAAAAACTCGGTTATAAACCCGGTTCGCGAAACTATTCTGAAAGAAGCGAAAGAAAAAAAGCTTCCCGTTACCGAAAAGCCCTATCCTTTTGACGGCAGCAGCGGAACGGAGATACAGATTTTTTATCCGAACGGCAAAGGAATCATGCGATATTTTTTCGCGGGCAAGCGGTTTTATTTAATCGCGATGTCGATTCGCCTCGGCGACAGCGAAGCTCGCGTCAGGCGGATACTGGATTCTTTCAGCCTGCTGGACACGGCGACGCTGGTCGCCGTCAAGCTGGCGGAAGCCGAACCGAGCCCGCTGCCGCAAACGCCCGCCGCCGCCAAGTTCAAATCGGACGCGCTGGACAATAATCTCAGGAGCAGAGTGGAAAGCGTCGTCGAAGACATTCAATACGCCGGCAAAGCAAAGCGCGAACGCCATTCCGAACGTTATTACAACGAGCAGGGAAATTTAGTCAGAGAAGTCGATTACCTGGACGGCTATCCGTCCGATATAACAGTCTGGGGATACATCGACGGCAACCGCGTGAGTGACGTTAATTTTATTTTTTTTGACGACGACCAGCTTCCGCCCAGTGAACGCAGCACTGGCGTTATACGTATCGGGTCGCCGGACGAGGCGAACCTGCTGCCGAGAGATTGGCGTTATTCTACGAAATATGATTATAAATATAACGAGAACGGGCAGCTTACCGAGTTATTGAAATATCAAAACAACGGCAGGCTTTCGTCCCGGACGGTTTATAACTACAAGGAAAATCAAAGGGAAGAGATAACCTTTGACGGCGGCGGCGCGGAAACGTCCCGCACCCTCGAAATTTTAGACAAGGACGGAAACGTGATTGAACAGAATTTTATGACCGCCGCAGGGAAATTCGAAGACAAAACCGTCTACGCTTACGAATTCGATTCAAAGGGCAACTGGATTGTCCAGGAAGCCCTGAAGGCGAAGAAAATAAAAGGCAAAACCGTGATGCGTCCTGTCTGGACGGCGTGGCGGACAATCAAATACTACGCGCCGGAAATCCTGCCGGATAACCGCGCGCTCCGAACCGGAAAACGCGCGTCGAACGTCTCCCGCTAAAAATAAAAACGTCTCGCGCGAGAATGCTGAAAGAGCTGTCGCGAAACCACTCGAAAAAGCGTGAAGATTATTTATTTTCTTTTCGCGTTGTTTCAAGCAGTCAGGGGAAAAGTGTCGGAAAGAGATGCAAAGCGGTTTCCGAGATGTAAAATTACAGGTGAAAATGACGAAAGAGCCGCGCGTCGATACGCGGCTCTTTCCGGTTTACGGCTATTTTCTAAAAACCCTTATTTCACTTTCCGGTAATAATATTTGTTGCCGTTCGGTTCGGTCAGAACGAGCTGGACGGCTCCGGATTCGTCTTTGCCGACCGAGAATTCATAAGTGAAATCCGTCGCTTTTGTCGCGCGTTTGTAATCGCCGCTCGCGTTGCACGTGTCTTTGCGGTCGATAGTTCCGGCGCCGAGACTGACTGTCACCCGCCCGCCGGAGATGCTTGTCTCGCCGCGGCTCTGCGAGAAAGCCGAGAGATTGCAGCCGCCCTGCTGCACGGAAATCAGCGACGAATAAGCGACGCCGCCGTCGGCGGAAAATTCGTAGCTTTCATAATTTCCGCTGCTGCCCAGATAAACGCCGGTGTTGGCATTGACTCTGCCGCCCATAACCGATTTTCTTTCCCATTTGCCGACGAGGTCGCGCAGATTGCCGCCGTTTGATTCAACGCTCGCTCTTG
>DATHBC010000086.1:0-3693 GCA_035296345.1 Pyrinomonadaceae bacterium
GAAAGTTCAACCTTAAACTTCTCAAAACCGAAAGTTTTAAAAACATCATAAGCAAAATCAACACAATTTCCCACTTCCGTTTCGACTTGTTCGGGCGTGCAGAAAATATGCGCGTCGTCCTGCGTAAACCCGCGCACTCTCAGAAGCCCGTGCAAAGTTCCCGACAATTCCGCGCGATAAACCGTTCCGAGCTCGGCGTAGCGCAGCGGAAGCTCGCGATACGAGCGCGGGTGCGCTTTGTAAATTCCGATGTGAAACGGGCAGTTCATCGGTTTTAGACGAAACTCCGTTTCTTCGCCGTATTTTGCCGGCATTCCCATCGGCTCGAAAAGCGAATCGGCGTAATTCTCTTCGTGCCCGGAAGTCTGCCAGAGCTGGCGTTTCGCGATGTGCGGCGTGAAAACCTGCCCGTAACCGCGTTTAGACAATTCTTCGCGCAGGTAGTTTTCCATCTCCGTGCGAATCGCGCCGCCTTTCGGATGCCAGAAGATAAAGCCCTGACCGTATTCGTCCTGAATCGAAAATAAATCCAATTCCTTTCCGATGCGGCGATGGTCGCGTTTTTCGGCTTCCTCGCGCTGCTTGAGCCAGGCGTCGAGTTCTTCCTGCGTCGCAAAGGCGGTTCCGTAGATGCGCTGCATCTGCGCTTTTTCAGCGTCGCCTTTCCAATACGCGCCGCTCAATGCGAGCAGTTTAAACGCCTTGATTTTGCCCGTGTGCGGAACGTGCGGACCGAGACAGAAATCTATAAACGGCGAGTTATCAATATAATAAATACTCGCTTCCGACATCTCGTCGACTTTCTCGCTGATAAGCTCGCACTTTAAAGGCTCGTCGCGCTCGGTGAAAATTTTAATAATATCGGCACGGCTTACATTCTCGCGGCGATACGGCAGGTTGCGCTTGGCGACGTCGC
Organism: Pyrinomonadaceae bacterium; assembly: GCA_035296345.1. GTDB lineage: Bacteria > Acidobacteriota > Blastocatellia > Pyrinomonadales > Pyrinomonadaceae > JALZHR01. The sequence continues at coordinate 917 of DATHBC010000086.1, forward strand.
GCATGCGCTTTTCGATGACGGGCAAATCGGCTTCGGTCAGCGTGCGCGGGGCGATAAGGTCGTAATAAAAACCGTAGCGCGGGTCGTCCATCAGCGCGGGACCGACGCCGAGCTTCGTGCCGGGAAACAAATCCAGAACCGCCGCCGCCAGCAAGTGCGCGGTCGAATGACGAATCACTTCCAGCCCGTCGCGCGTTTCCGCCAAAATCGGCTCGATTGATAAAACTTCGTCCGACGGCGCAAGCTGTTTATTTAAATCGACTTCTTCGCCGTTGACCTTCGCCGCCAGAGCCTTTTTCGCCGCTTCGCGGTCGAAAGCTTTTAAAGCTTCGGAGACCGAAACCGGCGCAGGCAGCTGCCTTTGCTGTTCGCCAAATTTTACGTTTAGTTCGCTCATATTTTTGCTAATAATTAATTAATGAATAAAACAACTCCGCCCAGGCTTTCCGCTGCAAAGTCTTTTACCGAAAAATGAATTAATTATTAACAACTAACAATTAACTAACTTAAGATTTGATTCGATAAGAGCGACCTTGCCTCGTGCGTCTAAAGAAGAAACGCCAGTTTAACGCGCTATTAGAAGCGCGTCGTAGTAGTTCGTCCAAAAGTGGCAAAGTTCTTAATCGGCATCTTACCAAAAAATAGAATCCCGACGGTTTTTTCTATCCAAAACAGATTTTCCGCCCGTTCAAAGTATGTAAGAGTAACATTTTGTGAAAAAAGTTGCAAGTTCTACGAGAAAAATTTGCCGCCGAGAATACAGAGGCGCGGCGAGAGAAAATGAAACAATTTCAGACCGCGATTTTCCAGCGGCAATGGACGAGGCAGCGCCGATTCTGAAAATAAAACGCGCAATCGCCGCCGCGCGTTTTCGGGATATTTTAGAAAGTCTTTATTAAGCGGTAAGCGGTAAACGGTAAGTGGTAAGTCCGTTATTTTTTAACTGCAATCCTATCTGCCGCAACTTTCCGTTTACCGTTTTCCGTTTACCGCTATTGACCGTTGTTTGAAAATTTTTACGCTAAAAGCTGTTGTCTAAAGGCGTCGCGATAGTTGAAGATAAAAGATAAAGTTTAAAAACAAGGGGAGTTTTGTATGCAGGGGTTTTTCAAGGATTATCTTGAGCCGGTCAGGGACGCTTTAAATTACACGATTTTTATGCTCGGCGAGGCGCGCATCACGCCTTTGAGCATTATTTATCTGCTCGTTTTGCTGACGCTGCTGTTCTTTTTGTCGAATAAGCTGAAGCATCTGCTGGTCGAGCGCCTGCTCGGGCATACGAAGCTGGATTTGGGCGCGCGGCAGGCAATCGGGACGATAACTCGTTATTTTATTTTGTTCGTCGGGTTTTTGATAATTCTGCAAACGGTCGGGATAAATTTGACGACGCTCAACGTTCTGGCGGGCGCGGTCGGCATCGGCGTCGGTTTCGGCTTGCAGAACGTCGCCAGCAATTTTATCAGCGGCTTGATAATTTTGTTTGAACGACCCGTGCAGGTCGGCGACCGCATCGAGATTGACGACATAAACGGCAAGGTGATTTCCATCGGCGCGCGCAGCACGATTGTGCGCACGAACGACAACATCACGATTATCGTGCCGAACAGCAAGTTTATTTCCGAAAACGTCGTCAACTGGAGCTTTGAAGGCAAAGTGCGCTTTCGCGTTCCGGTCGGCGTCGGCTATAACGCCGATATAAATCTGGCGAAAAAGCTGCTTTTGCAAGTGGCGGAGGAAAACGGCGACGTTTTGCAGGAGCCGAAATCGTCCGTCCGGTTGGTGCAGTTCGGCGAAAGCTCGATTGATTTGGAGCTTTGGGTCTGGAGCAAGGAAAAATTGCAGCGCAGAGCCGCTTTTATCAGCGATTTGAATTTCGCCATCTGGGAAAAATTCCGCGCCAACAACGTCGAGATTCCGTTTCCGCAAACCGATTTGCACATTCGCAGCGGCAAGCTGAAAGTCGAAAACGGCGAGCTTGCTTTCAGCGATGACGAAGGAAATTCCGAAAATGAAACGAGTAAAGAAAATGAAAAATAAATTATCGACGATTGCGATTTTGACGCTGCTGTTTGCGTTGAGCGTTTCGGCGCAGACGGCGGCGCGGCAGGAAAAAACGGCGACCGTTTAGGGACTATTGATAAAGGACGCATCGAATGAAATTAAAAATTGGAGATAAATTCTCTACCAGCAGGCAGATTACCGACGCGGTCGTGCGCGCTTTTGCAGAGCTTTCGGGCGATTACAACCCGATTCATCTGGACGACGAGTTTGCGTCGAAAACGCGTTTCGGCAGGCGCATCGCGCACGGGATGATTTCGGGCGCGCTGATTTCAGCCGTGCTCGGCTATGAATTAAAGGACAGAAAAATCGTCTATCTTTCGCAGACCTTGAAATTTACCGCGCCGGTTTTTATAGACGATACGGTGACGGCGACCGCGACCGTGACGAATATTCGTGAAGATAAAAATATCGTCATGGTCGAAACGATTTGCACGAATCAAAACGGCGAAACGGTCGTCAAAGGCGAAGCGGCGATAATGGTTTTGCCCGAATAGGCTGAATTATTCAGTAAAACTTTCAAACCGAAGCGTCGCCGGAGCGGAAGGCTGCGTCGTATGCATCGTCGTGACCGATTCAAAAACCGGCGCGACCGCCGACGCTGAAATGATGCGCTGCACGATGCCGGTTTGCCGGGTTTCGTGCCTGCCCGGCGGTTTCTGCCCGTGGCTCGGCAGCCGGATGCCGGATAAAACAGGCGAACGGCGAAAAGCGTCAAA
>DATHBC010000087.1:0-1502 GCA_035296345.1 Pyrinomonadaceae bacterium
AACCGACGCGACCAGAAAAACCTGCTGGTATTCCTCGACGGTCGGAATCTGCGGGTTGAGGGCTAGATACGAAAGCAAAACAAAGGCGATGACCGGACCGATGACCGCGCCCAGATGGTCTGCGGCGCGATTAAAACCGAAAGCAAAGCCGCGATTTTCCGGCGCGACCTCAGCCGCCAGCAGCGCGTCGCGCGGCGCGGCGCGAATTCCTTTTCCGACGCGGTCGACGAGGCGAACGCCCAGAACCTGCGTCCAGGTCGTCACGAAAGCCAGCAGCGGGCGCACGATGCTCGCCAGCGCGTAGCCGAGAAAAACCGGCAGCTTGCGCCGCCCGAATTTATCGCTCAGATAACCGGAAAAAAGCTTCAGAAGCGAAGCGGTCGATTCCGCCGCGCCCTCGATAGCGCCGATGGCAAACGGCGACGCGCCCAGAGTTAAAGCCAGAAACGTCGGCAAAAGCGGGTAGATAATCTCGCTCGAAGTGTCGTTCAAAAGGCTGACCAGACTCAGCGCAAAGACATTTTGCGGAAGATTTTTATAGCGTTTGAAGGACGGAAACCACTCGCGTTTTGAGTTTTTCATCTGGCGATACACTACCGAAGCTGCAAAGAAAATTTCAAACAGGATAGAGCAGACTTCGCGGCTTGATGAACAGGATAATAAGAAAGTTCGACGTTAATATTTTTATTTATCCTGAATATCCAGCCGCTAAGCCTGCTCCATCCTGTCTATAATCTGCGTTAATCTGTGCAAACCCGTGGTTTCATTTCCTCCGTGTTCCGTTGTTTTCAGTCGTGAAATTTATCTGGTCGAGTTTGCGGGCGGGCGATTCGGGCGCGGGCGCGGCGCGGGCGTGCTGCCGATGCCATAATACAAAGCGATGCTGCCGACGACGGCAATCAGGAAAATCAAACCGACGATGACCATCCGAATCATCATCTTCACCGTTTTGCGAATCATAAAAAAGGCAATGGCGGCGACGGCGGCGAAAGCCAGAAAAAATACGACCGCCAAGCCGATTCCGACCGCCGAAGCGCCCGTGTCGGAAAGTGCGACATCAAATAAAAACATAAAGTCTATCCTTAATTACGCGAACCTGAAAAACGAACCGGCGTTCTATTCTTCGTCTTCCGCGTTTATTTTATTATTCAGCTCCTGTTCGATTTTAACCAAATCTTCCTCGCTCAGCGACGAGGTTTCGGCGGGCAGCGCAAATTCCTCGTCAGCCCACGCGCCGAAGTCGATTAGCTTACAACGCTCTGAGCAAAAAGGGCGAAACTCGTTGCCGAAGTATTCGGCTTCCCGCCCGCAGGTCGGACATTTTACTAAAGGCATAACAAACAAATGCAAAATTCAAAATGCGAAATGCAAAATTGAATAGTAGCTTTCTTAACCTTCGGTTTCAAGGCTAAATTATGGCTAAACGGGCGCGAAAGTTGTAAAATGAACCGAAGGGGCTGAAAAATCGTATTAACTGGCAGTAAACCGGAAAGGACAAAAAA
>DATHBC010000088.1:0-2058 GCA_035296345.1 Pyrinomonadaceae bacterium
CTGTGCGCGTGGCGCTGGTGCCGGCATTGGTCGCCGTGACGGTCGCTCCTGCAACGACCTTTCCCGTTGCGTCCGTAACGGTTCCCGTTATATCGGCGGTTGTAACCTGCGCGCGCGCGACGGAAACGAGAGCAAAAGACAACACGACCCAAAAGAAGCTAAATAGCAAAATCTTTGGTCTCATAACAAAATCTCCTCTTTTTCGGATATAAAATGAAACTGCTGTTTTTTTTTTGTGTTGGGGAAAATCTTCGAACGGGTGGAGGCAATTAATATTCCTTGCAGGGGAAATGAACAAAAGATTGATGTTAATAAAAATACATCGACGAAAACGGCTGCCCGCCATCCGAAATAATGAATTTTTTCGGGGATTATGTAAATTAAATGATAAAAGCCCGCCTCGCCGGAATAATATAATTATGCGAATTACGGAACACTCTTTCCGCACTTTCCCGGCGTTATCTGCTATCGGCGCCGCGCACGGTCGTTTTCCGGAGTTTTCTCAAGTTGTCGATTTCTTTAGCCGAATCGCGGATTTTTTTATCCGGGTCGGAATCCTCCGTCGTCTCGACGACGACTTTTTGCTTTTTCTCCTCGCGCGTGACCGGAACGCCGTTGATTGATTTGTATTGCCGCCCGTCGTCGTTTTTCGTTTCTTTTCCGGTTTCGATTTCAGTCCGCATCGCCTCGAAATTTTCCGGCGCGGGCGCGTTGGTTTCGTCCGTCGAATATTCGGCATATAAAACTTCCGGTTTCGGCTGGTGTCGCTGGCACGTCAGGTTTGAGAAAGATTTCGAGGGAACGACCGTCTTTTCGCTTCGCGGGCAATGTGCGTCGGCGAGCATCCCGGTTTCGGGGTCAATGGTCGCTTCGATTAAGCCTTTCGGCATCGGAAACGAGCTTCCGCCGAATTCGGGACGGGCTTCGGTCGCCTTTTTCATAAAATCGACCCAGACCGGAAGCGCGATTTCGCCGCCCGTAAAACCTATGTCCTTGTTTTCGTCAAAACCTATCCAGACCACGCAAACCAGATTCGGCGTGTAGCCGGCAAACCAGCCGTCTTTCGAGCTGCCGGTCTTGCCGGCAAAGGCGACGTCTTTTCCCAGCGCGCCTCTCGCGGCGCGCGCCGTTCCGCGTTCGACGACCGCGCCGAGCATATCGGTTATCATATATGCCGTCTGCGGGCTGACGACCTGCGCTTCTTCATTTTTATTTTTATAAACCGGATTGCCTTCGCCCGAAACGATTTGCGAAACGAAAACCGGGTCGACGCGCTTTCCGCCGTTGGCAAAAGAAGCGTAGGCGGCGGCAAGCTCGAGCGGCGTGACTTCTTCGGTTCCGAGCGCCATCGAAGGATAGGCTTCGGGTCTTTTCATGCCAAACTTTTCGGCGGTGGCGGCAACCTGCTGCAAGCCGCTTTCCAGAGCGATTTCGACCGCGGCGACATTTGAAGATTTTGCCAGCGCGGTTTTCAGCGTAATTTCATGCATCGCGTAGGAATTTCCGTAATTCGCCGGTTGATAAGGCTTGCGGTCGACGGCGAAAGCCGTCGGGCGGTCGTCGATGATGCTCGCCGGTAATTTCCCCTGTTCCAGAGCGGTCGCGTAAACGAAGGGTTTAAAGGTCGAACCGGGCTGGCGTCGCGCGTCGGTCGCGCGGTTAAGCTGCGAGGCGGCGTAATCGCGCCCGCCGACCATTGCCACGACGTGACCGTTCTTCGGATTAATGGCGATAAGAGCGGCTTGCGGCGTTAAACCTTTTCGGGCGAAAGTTTTATCGAGCCGGGCGAGTTCACGATTGATGGAATTTTCCGCCATTTCCTGTAGCTGCGGGTCAATCGTCGTGTAAACGCGCAGGTTTCTTTCGGGCAGTTTTTCGGCGGAAATTTCCCTGAAGACCGTATCGACGAAATACGGCGCGATGGATTTATCGTTTTTCGCGGGCGCGGCTAAGACGATTTCTTCGGCTTTCGCTTTCTCGGCTTCGTCACCGGAAATCATTCCTTCTTCAAACAATCTCTGGATGACCCGATTGCGCCGTTCTTTGGCGGCTGCGTAA
>DATHBC010000089.1:0-5795 GCA_035296345.1 Pyrinomonadaceae bacterium
TTTTACCTGAATAAGCTCGCGCCCGCCGGCGTCAGGGAAATCGCCGGAAGCGCCGAGATGATCGGGCGCGAAAGGGCGAGCCTCGGCGCGTGGACGCGCGGTCAGAAATCGACCGTCATCGCTTTTGCGACCGCCGTCGCGCTCTGGACTTTTTCCGGTCTGCTCGCGCTTTTCGTCGGCGAAACCGGCGCGATTTACAAAGCCGTAAACACGCGCCTGCCCGAAGCCGTCGGCGCAATCGCCGGAGCCGTTCTGCTGTTTCTGCTGCCCGGCACGCGAAAAGGGGAAAAAGCGATTACGTGGAACGAAGCCGTCAAAATCGACTGGGGCGTGATTCTGCTCTACGGCGGCGGCTTCGCGCTCGGCGTTTTGTCCTTTCAAACCGGGCTTGCCGAATCAATCGGCAGAAACCTCACCGCGCTTCTGCCTTTAAGCGGAGATTTCGGTCTGCTGGTCGCCTCGGTAATCGTCGCCGTTCTGATTTCGGAGACGACTTCCAACACGGCTTCGGCGAATATGGTCGTGCCGGTCGTGATTGCCATCGCTCAAACGCAGAACGCCGACCCGCTGATTCCCGCGCTCGGCGCGACGATGGGCGCGAGCCTCGGCTTCATGCTGCCCGTCTCGACGCCCTGCAACGCCATCGTCTACGGCTCGGGCTACATTCCCCTGATGAAAATGGTGCGCTACGGCATCCTGCTCGACATTTTCGGCGCGGTCGTGATTATCGTCATGCTGAGCCTGCTCGCGCCGTTTCTGCGTTAAAAATTTAAGGCGGAGAATGCGCGCATTCTCCGCCTCGGCTATCGCCCGAAACCGAATTTCCTAAAAAGGACGAAACAAAATCCGCGTCCCGCTGTCTTCCTCAAGCAAACAATAACCGACAACCTTCCCGTAATATTTAAAATCATCGAGCAGCGACGGAAAAGCGTCTTTCCCCGCCGAAGAATCATTCAAATAAAAAATCCCGGTCAAGTTATCAATTTCCAGCACCCCGCAATGAAACTCGTCCGTCTTCTGATTCTGCATAATCACCGTCTCTCCGGCTTCCTCCTCGCCCGCCTCAATCAAAACAACCACGTTCTGCTTAGTTTTCAACGAAGGCAGCCGCTTCCCGCTCAGAGCAAAAGTGTAATAAGAAGATTCTTCATTCAATTTCAACTCGCCGTCATAAGACATCTGCGAATCAGTCAGCTTAACCGGCGCAATATTCGACAAAAATTCGCGCCTCTTCCCATTCCGCCGCAAACGCCGCCGAAGACCAAGCTCGATATAAAGTTCCGGAAACTGATTATTAAGAATATCCGACAAACTCTGATGCGAAATTCCTAAGGTTTGAGCGGCTTTGGTAATCTGCAAATCAGCGTCGGTCAAATGTTTGCGCAAAAGGCTCGCTTTGAAAGCTTTTACCTCATTCGGATAAGAAGTATTCTCCAGCGGATAAATCAATTTAGCAAATTCATCCGCATATTTTTTAGCCGCAAATTCCCCAATGCGCGCCTTCGCCGTTTCCACGAGTTCCGCAAGCAACATTACAGCTTCACTAACTTTTCCAAGCTTCAAAAGAATCTTGCATTTAGTAGAAAGAGATTCTACCAAACCCGCAAAATCTTCACTTTCACGAAAGATTTTAAGAGATTCATTTATTTTAATTAAAGCAGTTGTTAATTTATTTTCGGCAAAATAAATCTGTGCTTTGGTATCAAGAACATGAGCTAACCAACCTGTTTCCTGTAATTCTGTATAGAAATTTAATGCTTCATCAACATATTTGTGAGCTTCCGCAAATTTTCCAATGTCCTTACAAACATTTCCTAAATTGTTGAAGTTGATTGCACAAAATCTTCCATTACTACTTTGCCGAGCATTTTTGATTGCTTCATTAAAATTAAAAATTGCTTTATCAGTTTGTTTTAGAAGACGGTAAATGATGCCAGCTTGATTGTGATACATCGCCTTTAACCGAGCATCTTCGCAAAGTTCAATCGAAACGGAAAGTTTTTCGATTAACTCTGAAGCGTGTTTTAGTTCTTGCTTCCAGTAGTGTATTCCTAAACGATTGACACATATTTGAATATAGACTGGATGAATCCGATTATTGATATACTCACTTTCAGTTTCAGATAAAATCAATTCGCTTTCAGCAATTGCTCCTTCATACCAATAACAAAGAGAAAGCATAACTTTAGCTTCGGCAGATTTATGAGGTAACTTTTCGCAATCGAACATCTCAATTGCTTTAGTAAGAAAATTCCTTCCACGTTCCTGATAATTTTTCAAATTTTTTGAACGTCCATAGAAACTTAGGAAAAAACCGCAAAGTCGCAAAATTTCCGCTTGAATAGTAAATTCAAGACCATCAAGTTTTGGATTATTGTCTAAATCTTCCCAGATCGCACTTAGAATACGCCTAGATGTGCGAATGTCACGACATAATTCAGCATTTTTCGCTGCCTCAATCAGCTTAATCGCTTCGGAGTTAGTAATTTGAGTGGTTTTCGTAATGGGCATATATTACCTTTGCAAGAAATCTTGCTAATATGTCAAAACGGTAATTTTTACACGACGCTTACCGATAAAACATCTAGTTTCTAGGAGAAAATAAAATGAAAAAATTTACTGTCACACTGTTTTTAGTGTTTGTCTTTGTGTTTTCGTCAACCAACAGTTTTGCCGGAGATATTCCGATTATGGGCAAAACTTGTCCGCCGAATACAACTTGTGTTACAGGCGACATTCCAGTCGGCGGTTTAAGTTCTGGCGATACGCAAGAAAATGACCCGACGATTTTTAAAACTGTGATTGATTATTTAGCACAGTTGTTCGGTTAATCGCAACCTTTTTCGGAAAATTTCTTTAGCCTCTTAAAACCCTTATTTGGGAGGCTTTTGTTTAGTGTGCCCTTTTTTATCGAGTTTGGCGTCAGAAATTAGCTGTCCGTTTTTGACGCGGTAGCTGGATATTTCGCCTGAGTCTTTTTCCAGCAGTTTTTCGAGCTTGGTTTCTGCCGGGTCTCGGTTTGGGGCGGCGGTTGTTTTGTCCGCCGCTGCTGCCTGCTCTTGCTGCTGTTTGCGTTTTAGAGATAGTTTGAAATTTATAAAATCGGCTATCTCTTTTAGTTCCTGTTTATCAAACTCGGAAAACGGGATGTTTTCCAGTTCTTCCGGGATTTCCGGAAAGCTTTCGGGCGCGAAGTGTCTCAGGGCTTCGCTTTCGTCGATGCCGATGATTTGCGCCAAAAGGATGACCGTATCGCGGCGGGTGCTGCTGTGCCCGTTTTCGATGCGCGATAGCTGCGTGGTAGTAATATTGGTTTTCGCGGCGACAACTCTTTGCGTTATCCCGTGAGCTTCTCTCTGCTGTTTGAGCCAGCGACCGAAATCGCGGCTCAAAGCGGCGCTTGATTTAGATTTTGGCATTAACGAGAAATGTTAGTCTTTATAAAAACGTTTAACATTGAGCCCTAATTTTTCCACAAATTCGATTTATTTTCAATTAAAAAACAGGACGGACGAGATGCAGCGCGCGTTTAAGAAGATTATTTACGGCGGGTCGGGATAAATTCGAATAAAGTCCCGATTAATTTCAATTTGTCCGGATAAACCGGCGCGGCATTTTTCCGGGCTTTTGCGCCGCCGCCGGCGCGCGGACTTCCGCCTTTTTGTTTCCGAATATGCGAGAAATCAGCGCCTGCGGTTGATAATTTCCGCCCAAATCGGCAATAATTCCCTTTTGCCTTTGTTTTGCAAATTTGCGGTTTGCAGACAAGCGAAGCTAAGGTTTGCAAATATCTCGATTTTTAGACTACACAGGAGAGAAATTTTAATTTCGCGGAGCTTTGGCTGTTCTTACGCGGCAGAATAAAACATCGACGGGCTGGCAATTGTCATTGCGCGCTTACTTTTTGTACTCGATGGCTTTAGGACAGTAATTTATTTTTTAAAACAGGTGATTTTTTAATGGAATCTATAATTCTTTGTCTGATCCCGGCATTAGGGATTTTCGGATTAGTCGTTATGGCGTTTAAATCTTCATGGGTCAGCAAGCAGCCTGCCGGTGAAGAAAACATGGTCGAGCTGGCGACTTATATCGCTAACGGAGCGATGGCGTTTTTGAAAGCGGAGTGGATAATTTTAGCTTATTTTGCAATCATTGCAGCCTTCCTTCTCGGGTGGTCGGGAACATTGGTTGAAACTTCTTCTCCGGTGATTGCGGTTTCATTTCTGATGGGCGCGGTATTCAGCGCGGCTGCCGGATACTTCGGGATGAATATCGCGACAAAAGCAAATGTCAGAACAACGCAGGCGGCAAGAACCAGTCTTAAAGGCGCGCTTAAAGTAGCCTTTACCGGCGGCACGGTCATGGGACTCGGGGTCGCCGGTCTGGCGGTATCGGGTCTGAGCGGTTTATTTATAATCTTCTATCAAATCTATGTCGTCAGCGCGGGCGGTCCGGTCAACGGCGTCGCCGCGGTAAACGGCATTCCCATGGAAAAAGCGATTGAGGTTCTCGCGGGCTTTTCTCTGGGCGCGGAATCAATCGCTCTTTTTGCCAGAGTCGGCGGCGGTATTTATACGAAGGCGGCTGACGTCGGAGCAGACCTCGTCGGTAAAGTCGAAGCCGGAATCCCGGAAGACGACGTGAGAAACCCGGCGACCATCGCCGATAACGTGGGAGATAACGTCGGCGATGTCGCCGGAATGGGCGCGGATCTTTTCGGTTCTTACGTGGCGACGATTCTCGCCACGATGGTTCTGGGACGCGAGATTGTCGTCAGCGACCAATTCGGCGGTCTTTCTCCGATTCTTCTTCCGATGGTTATCGCCGGCTGCGGAATTATATTTTCCATTATCGGTTTTTCGCTTGTCAGAATTTCCGATGATAAAGGCAACGTTCAAAAAGCCCTGAATCTCGGAAACTGGACATCCATTATTATTACGACGATTGCCTGTTACTTTATCGTGATGTGGATGATGCCCGAGAAGATGACTCTCAGAGGCACGAGCTTCACGAATACGGGAATTTTTCTGGCAATTCTAGTAGGCTCGATTGTCGGCGCGATGATGAGTATCGTGACCGAATACTATACTTCGATGGGCAAACGCCCGGTTAAGTCAATCGTTCAGCAATCCGACACGGGCGCCGCCACTAATATTATCGGCGGGCTTTCGGTCGGTATGGAGTCTACTTTAGTTCCGACGCTTATTCTGGCGTCCGGTATTTATTTATCTCACTACTTTGCCGGATTATACGGCGTTGCAATCGCGGCTGCCGGTATGATGGCGACGACGGCTATGCAGCTCGCCATCGACGCTTTCGGACCGATTGCCGATAACGCCGGCGGTATCGCCGAGATGAGCGGGCTGCCGAAAGAAGTCAGAGCCAGAACGGATATTTTAGATGCGGTCGGAAATACTACGGCGGCAACGGGTAAGGGTTTTGCGATTGCTTCGGCGGCACTGACGGCGTTGGCACTGTTTGCCGCCTTCGTCGGTCTTGCCGGTATCAGCTCGATTGATATTTATAAAGCCGATGTTCTGGCGGGCTTATTCGTCGGCGGAATGATTCCCTTTATCTTTTCTTCTCTTTGTATTGCAGCCGTCGGTCGCGCGGCGATGGCGATGGTCAAGGAAGTCAGGCGTCAGTTTCTGGAAATTCCGGGAATTATGGAGTATAAAGCGAGACCGGAATACGAGAAATGCGTGGCTATTTCCACCAAAGCGTCCCTGAGAGAAATGATGCTTCCCGGCGCGATTGCTTTAATCACTCCGGTTCTCGTCGGATTCGTTTTCGGA
>DATHBC010000090.1:0-6375 GCA_035296345.1 Pyrinomonadaceae bacterium
GCGCGGTGCGTATCAGATTAATACCGTCAATCGAAAACCGCTGACGGATTTCGACGGCGACGGCAAAACCGACGTTGCGGTCTTTCGCCCGGCGGACGGCACGTGGTATCTGCTCCGAAGTCAGGCTGGCTTTACGGCGGCGCAGTTCGGCGCAAACGGCGACCAGCCCGCGCCGGGCGATTACGACGGCGACGGCAAAACGGATTTGGCGGTCTTTCGCCCGCAGGGCGGTTTCTGGTTTATCATCAACAGCTCGGACAATACTTTCCGCGGGCAGCAGTTCGGAATCGCTTCCGATAGAGCCGTGGCAAACGACTACGACGGCGACGGCAAAACGGACGTGGCGGTTTATCGCAACGGCGACTGGTATTCCGTTTACAGCTCGAATTCAAATCTGCTGGCGATTAATTTCGGCATCGCTGCGGACGTTCCCGCGCCGGCGGATTTCGACGGCGACGGTCGCTCCGAGCTGGCGGTTTACCGCGAAGGCGTCTGGTATACTCTGAATCTGGCGAACAACCAATTCAACGGCACGCAGTTCGGCATCGCGGCGGATAAACCTGTCGTCGGCGATTACGACGCCGACGGCAAAGCCGATTTCGCCGTGTATCGCCCGAATGAAGGAACGTGGTATGTTCTGCGCAGCGCCAGCGGATTTTTCGGACAGCAGTTCGGCATCGCAGCGGACGTTCCTTCGCCCGGTGATTACGACGGCGACGGGAAATCCGATTTGGCGGTTTATCGCCCGGCTGACGGCGCTTGGTATATCATCAACAGCTCCAATTCAAGCCTGAGAGTCGCGAATTTCGGCGCGGGCGGCGATATTCCGATTCCTTCACGGCAGAATCCGTAAGAAAAGTGAAAAGTGAAAAGTGAAAAGTGAAAAGTGAAAAAACGAAAAGTGAATAATGGTTTCATTTTTCGTTTTTCACTTTTCACTAAAAGAGTTAGTTTCCGGCAGTGAAAAATTTGGCTTTCGTTTTCTGAAACTGCGCGTGCATTTCCAGATAATCGACCAGCTTCAGAAAATCCATCCGCGGATAGGAATAGCCGCCGACGGCGCGAAAGGCGAGCTGCGGGCGCGCGTTTTCAAAAATGTGAAAGCCCCAGTAGAGAAGCTGTTTGCTGAAGCGAATCGCGCAGTCTGCCGGGTCGATGTAATGACAGCGCGAATCGCGCTCGGTAAACTGCTTGAACTGCGTTTTTAAAAACTGATTTAAAGCCGCGTTGCGGTTTTCCTCGTCCGTGTGCAGGTTGTTTATCAAAACGTGCAGGTGCGCTTTTTCGTTGACGCGGCGAATCTGCTGAAAGGTGCGCTTGATGACGTTGGCGTTTTTGTTGACGCCGAGCGGGTTGAGCGTCGTCGGTATCAGGCAGTAATCGAAGTTTCGGATAAAGTCTATGGGATTCGCGTCAAACTCCGGGCTGCAGTCGCAGACGACGAGCTTCGTCTCTTTATACGCCGTTTCGTCCCAATCCTCGTGGCTCAAAACCGAAATGACCGAGCCGATTTTCTCTTTCGCCGTCGCGGGCAGGTAGACGCCTTCGCCGAGCAGCTTTTTCAGATTCTGCTGGCGGTCTAAATCGAGCAGCGCGACGTCGTAGCCGTTTAAAGCGAACGCGCCCGCCAGATGTGCCGCAATCGTCGTTTTGCCGACGCCGCCCTTGCACGTAAAAACGCCGATGTAGGTCGTTTTCTCGCGCTCGTCGCCGCCGTCGATTTTCTCGCAATCCCAGATTAATTGACTGTTGCGTAAAATCGCCAGCCTTAAGCGAGTGATTTTTTCCTCGCGCAGATAAGCGTAAACCGAAGGCGTAAATCCGCTGGTCGAGACGAAAATTCCGCTCGCAAAAGTCTTCGCGTTTTCCTTGTTCAGAAAATCGAGAAACTTTTCGATTTGTCCGAGATGAACCTTGGCGCGATGATTGCGAACCGAAACGGCGACGCGCTCGCCCGGCTTGAAAAGCTCAAGGTCGTAATTTTGCTGTGTCTGCGGCGCAAGCTGCGCCGAAAATCCTTCGCGTCTGAGCAAAAACAAAGCCATCCGCTCAATCTCCGAAGGTTTTTCCAAAATCGTATTTCTGCGGCGGTCGGAATCCGTGAGAACGTCCAGCATCTCCGCCCAGCTCATTCTGCTTTTCGACATAAAATAGGTGAGAACTGAAAACTGAGAACTGAGAACCGGGAATTAAAAGCTGATAGCTGACGGCTGACGGCTTTCTTCAGTTCTCAGTTCTCAGTTTTCAGTTCTCAGTTCTCAAAGGCTTGCAAAACTTCGTCGGCGTGTTCGTCGACGTTGACCTTTTTGAAAATCTTTTTGATTTTGCCCGCTTCGTCAATCACAAACGTCGTGCGGCTGATGCCCATATATTTTTTGCCGTACATATTTTTTTCGCCGTAAACGCCGTATGCGCCGACGATTTCCTTGTTTGTGTCGGCGAGCAAATCGAAAGGCAGGCTGAATTTAGAGATAAATTTCCGGTGCGACGCTTCGTCGTCGTTGGAAACGCCCAGAACTTTTATGTCCTTTTCCGTGAAAGCGTCGTAGGAATCGCGTAGGAATCGCGCAGGCTGCACGCCTGTTTCGTGCAGCCGGGCGTGTCGTCTTTCGGATAAAAATACAAAACCACGCGCCGTCCGCGAAAATCCGACAGCTTTACTTGGTTTCCGCTTTGGTCTGTAGTCGTAAAATCAGGTGCAATATCGCCTTCGTTCAGCATATTTCTCCGTTTTGATGTAAAATTTTTCTGAGTTTCTAAATTGTAGCAAATGAAAACGCTTTCGGAAAAACAGGCGCTCGTGAAACTGGGCAGACTAAAAGCCGGTTTTCAAAGTCTTATACGGGAAAATTACGAGCATCGCGCCAAAGATTGCCGGACTTGTCCGGTGCAGGGCGCGTGCTGCACGGACGCGCATTTCGTCAACGTTCACATCACTCGTCTGGAAGCGGTCGCCGTCCGCCAAATTTTGCGAACATTCGACGAGGCGAAACAAAAGGAAATTTACCGGCGCGCCGCCGAAACAATCGAAAAATACGATTTAAAGGCTTCCGGCGACACTTTCGCGCAAACTTTCGCCTGCCCGCTTTTTGAAAAAGGCGTCGGCTGCCTGATTCACAAAGAAGGCAAGCCCGCGCCCTGCATTCAACACGCCTGTTATGAAAATAAAGCCGATTTACCGCCCGACGAACTGCTTGAAGAAATGGAAAACCGCATTGAAAGACTCAACCGGCAAACTTACAGGCAAAATCCGGGCTGGCTTCCGCTTCCGCTCTGGCTCAGCTTAACGAAACCTTAATTTGTTTTCCCGCTCGCCGCTTTTCCGCCAAAATAAGCCGCAATCAATTTCGTCGTCAGCGAAATCACGGAAAAGACGGCTGCTTGAATCGTCCAGCCCGCCGCCGTAAAAACAGACAAATCGATTAAAGCATAAACCAGCCAGACCAGAAGCGCGGCTTTGACGGCAAAATCCGATTCCCATTTGCCGCCAATCCATCGGCAGACAAAATAAAATAAAGGGATGCCGAAAAAAATACTGCAATAAGGCGCCGCGATTTTGATATGTTCCTGGTAAAATTGCTCTTCGTGTCCGGGATTGATGAGATACGAGTAAAATACCATATACGCAACGCTTAAACATACGTTGACGATTAGAATAAATATCGCCGCCCCGATAATCCAAGCCAAACGTCCTGCACTCATAGTTTAATTGCCTCCTTCGTATTCTAATTTTTCCTGAATTTCCCGCCCAGAATCGCGCTCGGAATCAGCAAAAGCAGAAACGGAACGTGATACCAGAGCGGCATATGGTTCCAGTGCATCGATTGAACGAAAATGCCGAAGAGTAAAAGCAGAATGCCGAGCAGAAGCGTCGATTTGGCGTTTTCGCGGGCAACGAGAGCCGCGACATAACCCGAAATCAAAGAACAGATTACGCTCTGGACGAGAAGCCAGATTAAAACTCCGAAACTCAGCGCGTAAGGCGTTTGAGCGGCGACGGCGGCTCTAAAATCAGCCGCGGTTTTTCCATACCATTCGGGCAAAATCAGCGACAGAATCTCGCCCAACCCGACCCACAGAATCGACCACACGATAAAGCCTGTAATGACGCCCGAAATTATTCGCAGCATAAATTTTCTCCTTCAAATTTCTTCAATGTTTTGCCCGAAATTTAAAATCCACAGCCGATTTCGGCTAATTAAAATAAATTCGGAAAAGCCAGCAGCCAATTGCTGACAGCTAACAGCTTTAGAGGATTTTTAAGAGGAAACCGACTGCGAGAATCGAGGTGGGAATTTTATATTTATAAATGGAAAAAGGGAAAGAACTATGCTCCCGAAATTTCTTTCCCTTTCCTTTTTCGCCTTTTGCCAGTGCGAAACTTTATTTAAGCTACTCTGGCGCGTTTCGTCGCGGGTTTTTCTTCCGTCGCCGCCGCGCCCTGCTGATTTTTCGTTTTTTCGATGCGCGCCGTCATACGTCTATCCAAATCGGCGATTTGTTCCGCCGTCAGGTGATAGATATTCGGCTGATTGTGATAAATCTTCGCGCCGGTCACGATGTCGGCTTTTTTGAAACCGTTCGCTTCCGCCTTTGCAACAAGCTCGTCAATCGTCAGCGTGTTCGGCACTAAGGACAGCGGCTGACGCTCCTCGATAAATTCCGGCACGTTCGACGGCGCGGGCTTCTCGAACGCCAGTTCGAGCGCCTGCTCGCCGCGCATGTGGTCGAGAAAATCCTTGAACGTGACGTTGCCGATAAATTCGTAACCGACTTCAAAGGCGGGCGAATTGGATTTGACGACCTGAAAAACACGGACGATTTCGCCGTCGCGTTCCTGCAGGCTGACTTCGACCATCACGTCTACGAAATATTCCAGACCGCTCGCCGTCATCGGCAGCACGCGCCCGATTTCGTTGTCTTCTTTCGCTTCTTTGCCTTTCGCCGGAATCTGGTCGGCGATGACGATTGATTTTCCCGATTCGATGCAGAGCTTGCGCAGAACGCCCTGCAAAATCATCTGGTCTGCCGCCAGTTCTTCGGCGCTCGGCTGCGCCAGCGGGTCGCCGGTTTTCTCGCGCACGGCTTCAATCATGTCCGAGTGTTTCGCGCCGAAATACGCCGCCCACGAATCCAGCGCGAAACAGCCGTAATTCTGCTCGCGCCCGTCGCCGTTAATTGCCCAGTCGATAAACTCCGGCAGCTCGTCCGTGTTTTCGATTTCCAGAGCGTCGAACGACACGCCGACGCCTCTGAGCAGGCGCGCTTTGCGCTCGGTGTCAAAAATACAAAGTTTCCCCAAGCCCGCTTCGCTCATCGAGCGAATAAAATGGCTTTTGCCGACGCCCGCGCCGCCGCGAATCGCCATGACCAGGCGCTGCTGTCGCGGAATGCGGCTCAACGGATTGATTTTCGGTTTCGTCATAACTTTACTTCTCCTTACTTACTTTCTCTTTTGCCAGCTAAATCTTTACTTTAGATTTCGTCCATTAAGTGATTACCATCAAAGGCAATCCGTTTCATTGTTGAAACAAATCTATCATAAGTTGTTTCATGTTTCAAGTATGAAACAAGAATTTTTTCAAAAAAGTTTGCGTTTCGGAAATTTTGGATTAAATTATCTGAAAACAGGTAAGTTTATGAAACGAGTTTTTCTGATTTTAACAGTCTTTCTGCTGTTTCAGATTTCCGCCTTTGCGCAAACCGAAAATTTGCCTTGCCCGAAAATATCCGTCGCCGGTCCTTCTGGGGTAATTGACGCTGAATCCGACTCTCCGGCAACTTATACCGCTTCGGTAGAAAATTCCGAAAATCTTCAGATTGAATACCTTTGGGAGACTACGGCGGGAAGGATTATTGCCGGACAAGGAACTCACACTATCGAACTTGATGTTCGGGACACGGGCAATTTAAATATTACCGTAACAGTCGAGATTAAAGGATTGCCGGAAACATGCCCGAACACCGATTCCGAAACGCAAGTTGTTTCTAAACGCGAACCTCATAATTGTCTACCTTACGGAAATGTTCCGAAGTCCGGCGAATTTTTAAAGTTAGACCAGCTCACGATTCGGCTGCGTCAGAATCCGGACATTTCGTCGGTTTTACGTTTGTATTTCAAGAAAAACCCGACGCAAAAACAAATTAATTCTCGAATTTCACGCATAACAAAACACTTTGCTTTTCGTAAGGCAGCCGTTTTATTAGATAGGGTCACTTTTGTCATCATAGAAAATGATGACGAATATATGAGAATTTGTTATTTTCCCAAAGATAAGGAAGAAACTTATTGTGACGACTGCAAAATTATCAAAGGCGCGGACGTCGATTTGAGCAAGCTCACAAAATCTAAAAAACCGAGAAAATAATTTCCGA
>DATHBC010000091.1:0-13671 GCA_035296345.1 Pyrinomonadaceae bacterium
ACACAAGACGAGTTATCTCGACGAAAATTATTTATCGGGACTCGTCTCCGTTGCTGCGCAGGGCTGCGGACACGAAGTTTGCCTTGTCACATCGGGCGAAAAAGCCGGGCAGGCGGTTTATATTTCGGGCGACGGCTACGCGACAGAAACGGGGCGGAACCTGCTTGAATATTATGGAGAATGGCTCGAAAATCAGCTCGATAAATTTGAAACCGTCCGGCGGTTGATGCTCGCCGCAGCCAGTTATGAGGAAATTGACGAGCAAGTAAGGGAAAACTTCGATTCATACGACGCGGGAGACGTTATTTCCAGCATCGCCGACGCGGAAAAGCCGGTCGAGCTTTTCGGCACGCGCCATCACAAAATCTATCACGGCGCGGTGCAGCTTCCGTGGTATGAAAAAGTTCTCCGCCAGTGGCGAGAGAGCAATTTGCAATAAGTATGTTCCGGACGCTTTTTATTTATTCGGCAGACGGCTTTTTTCTTTTCCGGAAAACCGCCGATTTTGACAAACATTGGGAAACCGTAAAATCAAAAGAGCCGACGACGGATTTCAGCCGGATTCGCTGCCCGATATGCCGCTGGCAGCCGCAGGCTTCGAGCCGCTGGTATTGCGCTTACGCGCCTGAACCTCCGCATTTTTTTTATCACGGGTGCGGCGCGGGCTGGAACACTTTCGAGACGCGCGGGCGCTGTCCCGGCTGCGCTCATCAGTGGACGTGGACGGATTGTCTGCGCTGCTGGGGCTCGTCGCCCCACGAAGACTGGTATGAAAAGGACGAGACGACGGATTGACGGCAATGGATTTAACTGAATTGATTCGGAGAAACTTATGGGAAAACGAGACGAAAGAATCGACGCTTATATCGAAAAATCAGCCGATTTTGCCAAGCCGATTTTGCGGCACCTGCGCGAGCTGGTTCACCGCGGCTGCCCTGAGGTCGAAGAAACGATGAAATGGAGCTTTCCTCATTTCGATTACAAGGGCGGGATTTTGTGCAGCGCGGCGTCTTTCAAACGGCACTGCGCGTTCGGCTTCCGGAAAGCGTCGCTGCTGCCGGATGCCGATAAACTGCTGGCGCGCAGCCGCGAGGCGATGGGACAGTTCGGACAAATAAAAAGCCTCGAAGATTTGCCGCCGGACGATGTTTTGATTGGTTATATAAAAGAAGCGGCGCGCCTGAACGAGGAAAACGTCAAGCTTCCGTCCGGAGCGCAAGCGAGCAGCGAGAAAAAAGAAATCGTCGTGCCCGCTGACGTTGCCGCAGCTTTGCGGCAAAATCGGAAGGCGTCCGAGACGTTTGAAAATTTCAGCCGCTCGCACAAAAAAGAATACGTCCAGTGGATAACCGAGGCGAAAACCGTCGCGACCAGAGACAAGCGGCTGGCGACGGCGATTGAATGGTTGAGCGAAGGCAAATCGAAAAACTGGAAATACGAAAGAAAATAAGTTTTTCGGTTTACGGCTGAAAACTAATTTAAAAGATTGCCCGGCGCGAAACGCATCTTTCGCCCGGCGGCGGGCAAACAAGCGAGCGCGCGCGCGAAACGGATTTTTATGCAATACGCCTGGTATGATTTGGTCGGCTCAATCGGCGTCGCGCTGATAATACTCGCTTACGTCGCGCTCCAAATCGAAAAAATCCGCAGCGAACAGTTGATTTATTCCGTGCTGAACGCCGTCGGAGCCGGGCTGATTGTTCTCTCGCTGTGTTTCAGTTTTAATTTTTCCGCTTTCGTAGTTGAATTTTTCTGGGTTTTGATTAGCCTATATGGAATAGGCAGATATTTTATGAAAAGCAAAAAGGAGAAAAGTGAAAAAGTGAAAAAGTGAAAAGGTGAAAAAGTTTTGTCGAGTTTCGGCTCAACCGGCTTTTTCACTCTTTCACTTTTTCACTTTTTCACTTTAGCGATGACGGTCAAAACGAGCTTGAAAAAATCAAATAACCAGCCGCTTTCCTGCACTTCGGAAACCTCTCTGACCAGAGAGCGGCTGCTGGAGCTTTACCGCTTTCTGAAAATGACGCGGATGTTTGACGAAATCACGGTCAGGCTGAAGCGGCAGGCGAAACTGACGGGCGGCGTTTTCACGTCTTTAGGACAGGAAGCGACCGCCGTCGGAACGGCTTACGCCCTTGAAGAGCGGGATTTTATCGCGCCTTTAATCCGCGACATCGGCGCGTGTTTCGTCAAAGGCATCAGCCCGCGCACGATTTTCGCGCAGTATCTCGGCAAAGCGAACGCGCCTTCGCGCGCGACCGACGTGCAGTTTCATTTCGCCGACTTGGGAAAAGGCTTTGTCGGTCCGATTTCTCATCTGGGCGATATGATTCCGGTGATGGCTGGCATTCTGCTGGCTTCGCGTCTGAAAAAGGAAAATCGCGTGGCGGTCGCCTACATCGGCGAAGGAGCAAGCTCGACCGGCACGTTTCACGAAGGCGTGAATTTCGCCGCCGTGCAGCGGCTTCCGCTGATTACGATTATCGAAAACAACGGCTACGCCTATTCGACGCCGACGCGCAGCCAGAGCGCCGCCGCGCATTTTGTCGATAAGGCAATCGGTTACGGGATTACGGGCTTGTCGGTTGACGGAAACGACATCGTCGCCTGCTACGAAACGATGAAAAAAGCGGTCGAGCACGCGCGCTCGGGCGGCGGCTCGGTTTTAATCGAAGCGATGACTTATCGCCGTAAAGGTCACGCCGAGCACGATAATCAATCTTACGTCCCGGCGGGCGAGATTGATTTCTGGGCGAAAAACAACGACCCCGTAGACCGTTTTGAAAGATTTCTGACGACGGAAAAACACGCTTCCGCCGAAGAACTAAACAAATCGGTCGAAGAAATTTCCGCGTATCTCGAAGCGGAGCTGGCAGCTGCCGAAGAAGCCGGCGCGCCCGAGCCGGTTTCGGCGGCGTATGACGTTTTCGACAATTCGATAGTGCCGCCCGCGTTTAAAAAGAAGGTTTTGGAAAAATAGATTGGCAGGCAAGCAAGGGTGCAGCAGTTAATTACGGAGGTAAATATATGGAATTTTCTAATAACGGACAAGGAAACTTTAACAACAGCTTCGACGACCCGCTGAACAATTTAGTGCCGGACAGAAGCGAGCTTGAATGCGAGGAAATGTTTGCGCAGGCAGACCGTCTTTTGACCGAAGGCGTTATTATGGACGCGGTCGAAAAGCTCTCGCAAATCGTCAAGCGCAATCCGCGTTTCGGTAAAGCCTACAATCATCTCGGCTGGCTCTACGAAACGAAATATAAAAACTACGCCCGCGCCGAAGAATATTACAAAGCGGCGATGCAGTTCGCGCCGCACTACAACGCTTCTTATCTGAATTACGCTTATTTTCTGTCGAATCTGGGGCGCTTTGACGAGCTGAAAGCGCATCTCGACCGCGTGGCGCAGATTCCGGGCATCGCCAAAGACACCGTCGCCAACGAATACGCCATCATGTATGAAATGCAGGGCAATCTGCAGCAGGCGATGGATTATTATCAAAAGGCGGCAATCGTCACGCTCGACAGCACGAAGCTCGACAAATACAAGGAAGGCATCGACCGCTGCCGCAAAAAACTGGAAATTCTGAATCCTTCGAGCAGCTTTTAATCATTTACCATTTATCATTTATCATTTATCAAAATCCTCACTGGTAAATGGTAAATGATAAATGATAAATGATAATGATAAATGGTAAATGATAAATGATAAATGGATTTACCAGCGTTCCGTTTAAGATTGACGACAATTTCTCGCAGGTCGCCGGCGTCGCTAAATTTTCGGGCGCGGGGATTGTGCTGGAATTTGAATCGAAGCTCTTCGGCATCATCAAAAGCGGCGTCAAGGAAGTCCGCATCGCGCTGGACGAGATTCTGGACGTAAAACTCAAAAAAGGCGTGTTCAAGCGCGGCGCGCGTATCGAAATCCGCCTGCAAAGCTTTACCAAGCTCAACGAAGTTCCCAACCGTGACGCGCGTATCACCTTAAAACTAGCCCGCGACGATTTCGAGCGCGGCGCGCAAGCCGTCGCCAGATTGCAGAAAGATTTAAGCGACCTTCAGGAATCCCTGCCGCCCGTGCACACGCCCGTCAGCCGCCTGTTTGACGAGAATGACGATGAACCGAACTCACTAAACGCCGGGCGCGAAAAATGATTGCCGGACTGCGGCGCAAAATCTCGTTTTCGCCCGCCCGCTCGGCGCAAAATTACCGGAAAAATATTTTTTAATAACTTGTTTGCGGAACTCGGAAAAATGCTCTATCTTTGTTCCGAATATAAAGCTGTTATCGCGAATGATTCTACGTAACACGCGAAGTTTGCCGCATTGATTCGGGCGTTCCTTGCTCCGAGTTAAAAAAATTCAACTAAAAATCTGACTATTGGAGGAGAAATTATGTCTGTTCCGACCACGGAGCAAATCCAAACTGTAAGAAATAATTTAAGTATTTTGCGGGAACTGCATCAGGAAGCTTATCCGCACGTTCTGCACAGAATTGATAATGCCTACAAAAGACTTTCAGAGGTCGATAACGTCGATCCGGGTATGGAAGTGTTTCTAAAGCTGTTGGAGAAAGGAATTGGAGCGCTCGGCGGGCAGTATGGAGAAATCGGCGACGCGGTTTCTTCATTCGTGTCCGGAATGGTGGCGAAATGGTTTACCGATAAACCGCCCAACTGGAAGGGCGACTTTGCCAGATATGCGGATCGTTATAGTCAGAGCAACGAATCAATCATCCGGCAACTGGATTACTTCAATGAACATTTAGACAAGACGAAGTTTCCGCCTGAAGTTATCAATCAAACGTGGAACACCGCGTTTACTCACGACGGCAAAACAGCGGCAGTTTCAGACCTCGCCAGAGGCAGCCTGCCGCAGTTGGAGACGACCGAGTTTGACGATATGGTCGCGCAATATGAGCTGCAACAGGATAGAGCCGTCTGGCAGTATATGCTGACGGAGACTTATTATGTTCCCTGTTACACTCACTATTATACCGACATTACCGACTATAACGCCGATACCAGACCCGCGATGGAGGAGTTTTATAATGACCCGAAGAATAAATCCGCTTTTTGTTTTACCTGGTGGATGCCCGAGAATAGAGAATACGGCAAGGCACAATGGAGGCTCGCCGCGTATTGGATTTGCCAGAAAAACAGGTGGGCGTGGTATTTGTTGAGCGATGACGCCTGCGACTATTTATTTAAAGACACTATGCCGGGACACGACTTTGACCCGCCGCGCGGACTCTTTACGCGGCTGGAAGTGGTCGATTTTTTGGGCGTTGACCGCCGAAATCCCTGGGATCATTCTGCCGGTACTCGTTTAGGCATTGTCGGAGCAGTCGAGGGACGCCGGACAGTTGAGGGACGCGAAGCCATCGAAGAGCGCATTATTCAAAAAGCGCAGCAGGATGCCGCGTTTGCCGATAAGCTGGCTAAAAATCCGAAACCGGCACTGGAAGAATATTTCGATATTAAAGTTCCGGACGATGTTTCCGTCACGGTCGTCCTTGAAGACCCTAAAAATTTAGCACTGGTTATTCGCGGCGCAAAAAGAGACTGATTGCTTCTGCATTCAGCCTAATTCTTTAGATTTTTTCTAATTTAAAGTCAGAGGAGCATTCAATGAAGCGCATACTTCGCGAGAACGGGCTTTCCATCGTTTGGCTCGGGTTGTTCTTCGTCGCTTTCATAGGCGGGCAAACCGTCTCGGGCTATCTTTACTACAACGAGGAGCAGCGAGAGCATCGCCAGCCGCAGGTCGGTTATGTCGAGTATCTGGCGACGCCGCATTTTGTCGAAGCGACGATGGAGAATTGGGAGTCGGAGTTTTTGCAGATGTTTTTGTTCGTCGCGCTGACGACGTTCCTGTATCAAAAAGGCTCCGCCGAGTCGAAGAAACTCGACGAGCCGGAGGCGGTCGACCGCGACCCGCGACAGTCGAAAGACAAAAAAGACGCTCCTTATCCGGTGCGCAGGGGCGGCGCGATACTCAAGCTTTACGAGCATTCGCTCAGCCTTGCTTTCTTGATAATGTTTCTCATCTGCTTCTTCCTGCACGCGGCGGGCGGCGCGCGCGAATATAACCAGTCACAGCTCGAACACGGAAGCGCCGGGCAGGTTTCGACGCTTCAATACATCGGGACATCGAGATTTTGGTTCGAGTCTTTACAGAACTGGCAGAGCGAGTTTTTAGCCGTCGGCTTGATGGTCGTTCTTTCGATTTGGCTCAGACAAAAAGGCTCGCCCGAATCAAAGCCGGTCGATGCTCCGCACGGTCAAACCGGCAAGGAATAATCCGCCGGATAAATTCCGCTCTGCCGAAAAAGAGAACCCGCCAAAGCATCGCGGCTGATATTTTCAGCCGCGATTGTAATATAATTAAGAGGCTCGGACGCGTCGCCGCGGGCGACAGACAATATAGCCTGGGGTTTCACCCCAGGCTGATAAATTACAATACAATCCGTCGCCGAAGGTGACGAACAATATAGGCGCACAAAAAACGATGCCGCAAACGTTGGCTAAAATTCTGGTTCACGTTGTTTTCTCCACGAAAAATCGCGTTGATTCGATAATGCCGGAAATCGAGGGCGATTTGTTCCGTTATATGCACGGAATCGTCGCAAACAATCAATCGAAATTAATTTTAGCCAACGGCACGAGCAATCATATTCATTTGTTGATTTCATTGGGCAAAAGTATCGACATCAGCAAAATTGTCGGCGATATTAAGCGCGACAGCTCAAGCTGGATAAAAACTAGTGGCGACAAACGTATCGTTTTTATCTCTAAGTAAATTGTGATGAAAGAAGTTTTAATTTTAATATGGTAACAGCAGCAAAAACGGAAACAAAAGGCTTAACTTTAATCGAAGCCGTCAGGCAGGGAATCTGGGAAGAAATGACGCGCGACGAGAGCGTCTTTGTCATCGGCGAGGACATCGGCGCATACGGCGGCGCGTTTAAATTGACGGAAGGTTTTATTGAGCGGTTCGGCGCGGAGCGAATGATTGACACGCCGATTTCCGAGGCGGCGATTGTCGGCGCGGCTTGCGGCGCGGCGCTGATGGGCATGAAGCCGGTCGCGGAATTTCAGTTTATCGATTTTATCTCGTGCGGCTTTGATATGCTGACGAATTACGCGGCGAAATCGCGCTATCGCGGGTGCGGGTCGATTCAGGCGGTTTTTCGCGGTCCGTGCGGGTCGGGCGTGCGCGGCGGTCCGTTTCATTCTCTGAACGCCGAAGCGTTTTTTCTGAATACGGCGGGCTTGAAAATGGTCGAGCCGGCAACCGCTTACGACGCGAAAGGCTTAATCAAAGCGGCGATTCGCGACCCCGACCCGGTTTTGTTTTTCGAGCACAAAAAGCTCTATCGCCTGCCGCGCCTGCGCGAGGAATTGCCCGCCGACGATTACATCGTCGAAATCGGCAAGGCGCGCGTTGCCCGCGAAGGCGCGGATTTGTCGATTATCACTTTCGGCGCGCAGGTTTTAAACGCGCTGGACGCGGCGGCAGAACTGGAAAAATCCGACGGTCTTTCGATTGAAGTCATAGATTTGCGGACGCTCGCGCCGCTGGACAAGGAAGCGATTCTGGCGACGGTGAAAAAGACCAATCGCGCGCTCGTCCTGCACGAAGCGAGCCTGACGGGCGGCATCGGCGGCGAAATCAGCGCGATTATCGCCGAAGAAGCTTTTGAATGGCTCGACGCGCCCGTCGTTCGCGTCGCTTCCATCGACGCGCCCGTGCCGTTCGCGCCGCAGATGGAAGATTATTATCTGCCGCAGCTTTCCGAGATTGTCGAAGCGGCGCGGCGGCTGGCGGCTTATTAGAATGGAGTAATTTATGCGAAGCTTGCTGATAGCGATTTTATGTTTCGGCGTTTTGTTCGCGTCGGAGGCGCGGGCGCAGGGCGGCGGCTCAAATAGTCAGGCGGCGAAAAAGACAAAGCCTTCGAAACAGGCTAAAAAAAGGAAAGCCGCCCAAAAGCAGGAATTCGTCTGCCAATTGCCGGCGAACGTTACTGCCGTTGAATTGAGCCGGACGGAAGTTCCCGCCGTTTGCCCGCCGGATAATTCCTGCACGCAGATAATTGAAGTATCGACCGTTGCGGTCGACCCCGGAAATGGCGGCTTAACTTATGTTTATACTATTTCGGGCGGCAAAATTATCGGCAGCGGGTCAAATGTGAGATGGGATTTATCGGGCGTAAAGCCCGGAACTTATGTAATCACCGTCGGCATTGACGAGGGCTCGGGCTGGGGAGTTCTCGGAAGCACCCGGACCAGAGAAGTCAAAGTCGTCGAATAAAGAAACCTTTGTAACCGAAGACTTGTCGAAATATTCAGAGCCGCGCCGAGAGAGATTGATGCAGAATTTAGCGCCGAATTTGATGAAGAAGAATGAGCCGCCGCCCGATTTGGGCAGGCTCGAAACGGTTTACGGCATCTCGCCCGCTTTTATGCAGCGCGCGGCGCTGGTCGCGATTCTTTCATTCGTCTTTTTCATCGCGATGATGGTCGCCTTTTACATCAGGCAGAACATCGGTTATTTCCTGCTCTCGACGGCTTTTCTGCTCGTCCAACTGCTGACGCTTTTCGGCTGGCTCATGCAGCGGCGCACGGAATTTAAAATCTACGAAAACGGATTTTCATATAAAAAACAATTCTGCCGCTGGGACGAAATCGATTCGATGGCAACCGGCGCGAAAAGCCGTCCGGTCGGCAGCGGCGGCGAAAAAGTCAACTGCGAAATCCGCAAAACAAACGGCGAAAAGATTGTTTTAAACGAAGCTATTCACGGCGTCGGGCAAATTATGCAGCGAATCAGCGCCGAAATCGAAAAAAACCGGAAAACGGAAAACGGAAAGTGGAAAATTTAAGGATTCAGGATTTAAGATTCAGTATTCAGGATTAAAGCCGGTCTGCCGTTTTCCGTTTTCCGTTTTCCGTTTTCCGTTATCCACGTTTTCATCGTCCAAAATTTCTAGTATTCTGTTATCGGTATTATTCAAATTTATATAGCAATCATTTACTGAAAAACGGAGAATTTATGAGTGTAGAAGTCGTCATGCCGCAGATGGGCGAATCCATTACCGAAGGCACTATTTCAAAATGGCTGAAAGAGGTCGGCGATAAAATCGAGAGGGACGAGCCTATCTTAGAAATCTCGACCGACAAAGTCGATGCCGAAGTTCCCGCGCCGGCGGCGGGCGTTTTGCTGGAAATTCGCCACAACGAGGGCGAAACCGTCGAAGTCGGAACGGCGCTGGCGATTATCGGCGAAGCAGGCGAAAGCGCGGCAAACGGCAGTCAGCAGTCAGCAGTCAGCAGTCAGCAGTCAGCCGCAATCAGCCAGCCCGAACCGGCGAAAGCCGTAGAACCTGCTATTGAGAAAACCGAATCCGAACCTGTCGCGCAACAGCCTCAGACAGCGACGGCAAGCGATAACGGGCAATCGCAAGCCGCAACCGCAGCCGCGCCTTCGACCGCTCCGGCTACAACGAGCGCGGATGCGACCGAGGTCGTGATGCCGCAGATGGGCGAATCCATTACCGAAGGCACTATTTCGAAATGGCTGAAAGGCGTCGGCGAGACGATTGAGCGCGACGAGCCGCTGCTGGAAATTTCCACCGATAAAGTCGACGCCGAAGTCCCGTCGCCCGCCGCCGGAAAGCTTCTGGAAATCCGCCACCAGGAAGGCGAAACCGTCGAAGTCGGAACGGTTTTAGCTTTGGTCGGAAGCCAGAACGGAGCGGCGTCGGCAGCTTCGCCATCCGCATCGACCGCGCAAAAACAAGCTGAAACGGCGACGGCTCAGGCGACCGGCGCGGACGCGGCAACTGCGCAGCAAGCAAAAGCCGAAGCCCAAAGTCCGCAGACCGCCGACCGGCAGCCAGCGCAAAACGTCGAGGAAACGGCGGGCAGAAGCTACGATTACGACCGCCCCCAAGCCGTCAACGACGCAATAACCGCAGGCGAACAAACAAGTTCTGCGGCTTCTGCCGGCAACGGGCAGACGAGTGTCGAAGAACTGCGCCGGACGAAATCCAGCCCGCTCGTCCGCAATATCGCCAAAGAACACGGCATCGATTTATCGCGAATTCCGGGAAGCGGCATGAGCGGGCGCGTGACGAAAAAAGACATTTTATCTTTCATCGAATCGGGCGCGGCGCTCAAACCGCAGGATTTGCTGCGCAAAGACGCGCCGGTCGCGCCGCAGATTACGCCGCAGATTGCGCCCGCAACAATCGCGCAGCCGCAAACCGCGCAGCCGCAGCGCGCTTCCTACAGCGCGCCGCAGGTTGCCGCGTCGGTCGGCGACCGCGTCGAACCGATGTCCGTCATGCGCCGGAAAATCGCCGAGCATATGACTTTCTCGAAGCAGACTTCGGCGCACGTGACGAGCGTTTACGAAATCGACATGACGAGCGTCGCGCGCTTTCGCGAGCGTAACAAAGCCGAGTTTCAATCGCGCTACGGCACAAAGCTGACGTTTATGCCGTTTATCTTCCAAGCCACGACCGCCGCGCTCAGAAAATTTCCGGTCGTCAACGCGCAGGTCGCGGGCGACCAGATTATCTACAAGGGCGACATCAATCTCGGCATGGCGGTCGCGCTCGATTGGGGCTTGATTGTTCCGGTTATCAAGCGCGCCGAAGCGCTTTCGCTCTCCGGACTCGCGCTCGCCGCAAATGATTTGGCAGACCGGGCGCGGACGAAAAAACTAATGCCCGACGAAGTGGCGGGCGGAACGTTTACGATTACCAATCCGGGCGTTTTCGGCGGGCTTTTCGGAACGCCGATTATCAATCAGCCGCAGGTCGCAATCCTCTGCGTCGGGACAATCGAAAAACGCCCGAAAGTCATCACCACGGCTGAAGGCGACGACGTCATCGCCATTCGCTCGATGGCTTATTTCGCCCTGACTTACGACCATCGCATCGTCGACGGCGCGGACGCGGAAAAATTCCTTTCCTTTATGAAAGAGTATCTGGAAACGACGCAGTTTAGTCTTTAATAACGGAAAACGGAAAACGGATAATGGAAAATGAAAGTATTCTTTATATTTTCCATTATCCGTTTTCCGTTTTAAAATTTTTATTTCGTAAATTCGTTTTTGTTGTAGAATTAACAAGTCCTTTTTCGGACGCCTGCAATTTTTTTTTCAAAAACAGGAAACATTTTCGGAAACCTGTCGATAACGTTATGTATGGCTGTGTTTGAAAATGGAATCCGACGGCTCGAATTTTGAAAAATCTACGCTTCCCGGCATTATCTGTTCCAGTTGTCTGGTTGGATTTTAGTGATTCTGACAAGGTCATATTTAGCGGAAAAGCTTTCGCGATGTAAACGTAAATACTTTAAATAAAAACGTTTGAGAGTGGTCGGAAAATTCTCTTTGCGCGCCCGCCGCAGAATCCGGAATTTTTTGACAACTCCATTAAAAATAAAAACATCGCACAGGCTGATTTGCAACAAAAAAATCAAAACAAGATAAAGGATGGGTTTATTTATTATGTTGAAAAAGTTTTCAGTATTAGTCTTAGCATTGGTTTTTGCGACGGGTATTTTCGCGCAGCAGCAGGACAATGACGCGCAGATGCGCACGGTTGCCAGCGGTCAGAAAATGAAAGTTAAAGGCGTCGTCGTCAGCAAAGACGCAGACCGCATCATCGTGCGTGACATGACGGGCGTCGACACTCCGGTGACGCTGACCGGCGCGACCAGCATCAGAACCAAAGGCGGATTGTTCGGCGGCGGCGACAGCGTTGCCGTTAATCAAATCGTTCGCGGTTTGAGCCTGGAAATCGAAGGTCGCGGCGACGGTTCGAACCTGGTCGCCACGAAGGTTCGTTTCACCAAAGACGATTTCCGCGTGGCGCAGTCAATCGACACGCGCGTTTCGCCGGCTGAAGAACGCATCACGCAAGCCGAGCAGAACGCTCAGCGCATCTCGGGTCAGATTGACGAATTGATGGCGGTTTCCAACGCCGCTCGCGGCGGCGCGAAAGCCGCTCAGGAAACGGCGGACGCAGCCGTTCAGGGCGTGAACGCCACGAATCAGAGAATCAGCTCTTTGGACGATTACGTCGTTCAATCGACCGCGACGGTCAACTTCAAAGTCAACAGCGCGATTCTTTCGCCCGAAGCCAAGACGCAGCTCGACGAAGTGGCGACGGCGGCGATGACCCTGAAAGGTTACACCATCGAAATCACCGGTTTCGCTTCGGCGGAAGGCGGCACGAAGCAGAACAAAGCTTTGAGCCAGCGCCGCGCGCAAGCCGTGATTGATTATCTGGTCGAAACGCACAACGTTCCGCTTCGCAGAATCGGAACTTCGTACGGTTTCGGCGAGCTTCAGGCGGTTGCCGACAACACGACGCGCGAAGGACGCCAGCAGAATCGCCGCGTCGAAGTTAAATTACTGGTCAGCCGCGGCTTGAATCAGAACGTCGAAGTCAGAAGAGACACGACAACCACGCAGCCGGACGACCAGCAATAATTGCCGGACACCAATAGACCGCAATAGAGCGCGAGGGATTTCGGTCTTTCGCCGCTCTATCGCGGCATTTTTATCAAGGGGGCAATTGTCATGAAACACCAGCAACAGCAGCCACGAATAAAAGTCGGATTTGCAATTTTTTTAGGATTAATTTTAATATTGGCGGTTTCTTCCGCTCTTGCTCAGACGCCGCGGGCGACTCCGCCGCCGGTGGAAGAGGACGACGGCGTTATTCGCGTCGAGTCGCGGCTGGTCATCGTTCCGGTTTCAATCACCGACAGCAGCGGTCAGCCGGTTTTGAATCTCAAAAAAGAAGATTTTACCGTCAGCGAAGAAAACAAACAGCAGGAAATCGCGCAGGTTTCCGACGCGGAAAAAGTTCCGCTCGAAATCGCTCTGCTGTTCGACGTTTCGGCGAGCACGGACGCGATGTTTAAATTCGAGCAGGAAACCGCCGCGCAGTTTCTAAAGGATGTAATGCGCCCCGAAGACCGCGCGACGATTTTCACTGTCGGGGCTAACGCGACGCTGATTCAGGCGCGCGGCGACGCCGACAAATCCGCCGTCGCCATCCGCTCGATTGTTCCGACCAAAGAACAAACCGCTTTTTACGACGCCGTTTCAGCCGCCGCAAATTATTTACAAAAAAATACGCCGCAGGGCAGGCGCAAAGTTATCGTAGTTATCTCTGACGGCGAAGACACCAACAGCGCGGGCGTTTTGAAAGCTATCTGGGACGCGGAAAGAAAGCTGGTCAATTCGGTTCAGGGACAGGAATTAAGAAACCTGCGCGTCAAAGCCAGAGACGCCGCTAAGCTCAGAGAACAAGGCAGGGTGTTGCAGTCTTTGCAAAACGCCGACGCGGTTTTTTATTCGATAAACCCGGCGGGCAGCTCTTATCAGTTAAATAAAATGAGCCTGTTCGGTCAATCGAACCTGCAAAAATTTGCCGACGAAACCGGCGGCACGGCTTTTTTGCCGAAATTTCAGCCGACCGATTTACGCGACGCATACCAGAATTCGTCGAACACGCGAGCGAATCAGGAAACGCTGACTAGAATTTTTCGCCAGCTCGCCAACGAATTGCAGGCGCAATATCTGGTTCAGTATTATTCGGAAACCGATTTTCCGAATAACAAATACGTGAATTTAAACGTCG
>DATHBC010000092.1:0-3425 GCA_035296345.1 Pyrinomonadaceae bacterium
AAAATCGGCTCGCGCGCGGCTGCGCCGAAACAACCGGCGCAATCAGCCCGCTGGTCGCGCGGCGAGCAGTCAGGCGCGCACGCGGCGGCAGATTCGGTTCTCGAAGCATTAGCCGAGGCTAACCGTTTGTATGAAGAGAAGTTCGGGTATATATTCATCGTGTGCGCGACGGGCAAAAGCGCCACGGAAATGCTGGAAATCTGCCGTCGCCGGTTGAATAACAACGCCGCAGCGGAACTCGGAATCGCGGCTGAGGAACAAAGAAAAATAACGGAAATCAGGTTACGGAAGCTTTTGGAATCGGGAATTTAAATGAGCGCAATCACGACACACATTCTGGATGTTTCAAACGGCGTTCCGGCGCGCGGCGTCGGCGTCACGCTCGAAAGGCAGGAGGCGGGCGGCGCATGGGAAATTATCGGCAAAGGCGCGACGGACGACGACGGGCGAGCGCGCGATTTGCTCGCTGCCGACGCTCGTTTAGAGACGGGAAATTATCGTCTGACTTTCGAAACCGGAGCTTATTTTGCCGCGCGGCAAATCGAAGGTTTCTATCCGCAGGCGACGGTTGCCTTCACGGTGCGCGACGCGGCGCAGCATTATCACGTGCCGCTGCTTTTAAGTCCGTTCGGATACTCGACTTATCGCGGGAGCTGACCGAAAAGGAGAAAAATATGCCAGTCAAAATAGTGCATAACAATTACGGCAAAGCGCGCGTCCGCCTGCTGAAAGTCGCCCGCGACGGCGAGCGTCACGAATTGCAGAACCTGACCGTCCGGATTGCGTTTGAAGGCGATTTCGCGGACGTTCACACGACCGGCGACAATGCCAAAGTGCTGCCGACCGACACGATGAAAAACACCGTCTACACGCTGTCGCAGCAGGTTCGGGAAATCGAGGAAATCGAGACGTTTGCGCTGCGGCTGGCAAATTATTTTCTGGCAAACAACACACAGGTTTCGCGCGCCGTCGTCGAAATCGCCGAGCACGGCTGGACGCGGATCAACGTCGGCGGCGCGCCGCACGAGCATTCCTTTATCAAAAGCGGCGACGAAAAGCGCACGACGACCGCCGACGTGACGCGCGAGGCGGCGTCCGTCGAATCCGGCATCGAAGATTTAATCGTTCTGAAAACGACCAAATCGGGTTTTGCGGGCTTTATCAAAGACTGCTACACGACGCTGCCGGAAGCGACCGACCGGATTTTCTGCACTTCGGTAACAGCCGGCTGGCGTTATAAAAACGTCGAGGCGGCGACGGGCGACGCATGGCGCGACGTGCGGCAGACGATTATCGAAACCTTTGCCGACCACGACAGCCTTTCCGTCCAGCACACGCTCTATGCGATGGGCGAAGCCGTTCTGGAAAAATTCGCTTTCGTTGCGGAAATCGCTTTCTCGCTGCCGAACATTCATTGCCTGCCGTTCGATTTCACGCGCTTCGGCTTGGAAAACGACAACCGGATTTTCACGCCGACCGACGAACCGCACGGCTTGATTGAAGCGCGACTAAGCCGCTAAACGGTATTTTCCTTCGTTTTTTCCGCTGCGGTGGGTAGAATCATTAATAATTTGTATGACATCGACACTTTCTGAAGAATCATTGCAGGAAATTACCGGCTCGCTGAAATCTTCGCTTGCCGCTTTTGCGGCGCGTTATCCGGGCGAATCGGGTCGCCGCCAGCCGGTTCACACGGTTTACGGCGGCGCGCATCTTTTTAAATCCGACACCGCGCCGCGCTTGGGCGCGCTTGCCGTTCGCGCTTTTGAAACCTACGCGCCGGACGCGCGGGCGTTTGCCGAGGTTTTGGAATTGCCCGAAAAGCTCTCGGAAACGATTTACGAGCGCGTGCGCGAAAAGCTGGCGCGCGAGCCGGTCGAGGATTTCCGCATCGACTTTGAAGACGGCTACGGCACGCGCCCGGATGCCGAAGAAGACGGTCACGCCGCGAGCGCCGCCCGCGAAGTCGCCAGAGGCTTGGAAGCCGGAACGCTGCCGCCGTTCGTCGGCATTCGCATCAAGACTTTTTCCGAAGAGCTGCACGCGCGCAGCATCCGCACGCTGGATTTGTTTCTGACGACGCTGGTTGAAGCGACCGATGGACGGCTGCCGGAAAATTTCGTCGTGACGCTGCCGAAAATCGTTCTGGCTGAGCAGGTTTCGGCGCTCGTCGATATTTTCGAGTTGCTCGAAAGGCGTCTGAACCTGCCGGAAAATTCCCTGAAAATGGAGATGATGGTCGAGACGACGCAATCGATTATCAACGAGCGCGGCGAGTCGAATTTGCCGCGCCTGCTGGAAGCCGCGCGCGGTCGCTGCGTCGCCGCGCATTTCGGCACGTATGACTACACCGCGAGCTGCAGCATCACCGCCGCGTATCAGGATATGCTGCATCCGGCTTGCGATTTCGCGCGCCACGCGATGCAGGTTTCCTTCGGCGGCACGGGCATCTGGCTGTCGGACGGCGCGACGAATATTATGCCGGTCGCGCCGCATCGCGGAGAGCTGACGGCGGAGCAGGAAGCGGAAAACCGAGCGGTCGTCCGCCGCGCGTGGCGGCTGCATTACGAGCACACGCGGCATTCGCTCGCCAACGCTTTTTATCAGGGCTGGGATTTGCACCCGGCGCAACTGCCGACGCGCTACGCGGCGGTTTACACTTTTTTTCTCGAAGGCTTGGACGCGGCTTCCGAACGGCTGCGAAATTTCGTCGCGAAAGCGGCGCAGGCGACGCTCGTCGGCGACGTTTTCGACGACGCGGCGACCGGGCAGGGCTTGCTGAATTATTTCTTACGCGCCATCAATTGCCGCGCTCTGACCGAACAGGAAGCGCTGGATTTGACGAGCCTGACGCTCGACGAACTGCGTTCCGGCTCGTTTGTCAAAATCCTGCGAAACCGGCAGAAATAAGCTGTCTTCCTGCTGATTGACGGCAGGCTTCCCGCGCGTATTCGCTCGTTGATTTTCCGCGATGCGTCGCCCGACGGATAAAAGGCGGCGAAAAATTTGTCAGTTTTCATTCCCGACCGGAAAGGAGAAGATTATGAACTGGCTGTGGGTTGGAGTCGTCGGTATTTATGTGAATTTTACGGTTTTTCTGTTCACCGAATTTTCGCTTTTGTATTTTTTCTTTCTGGTGATTTGCATCGCGCTGGTGGTCTGGAAAATGACCAATCCGCAAAAACGGAATAAGTAATAAGTGAGAGCTGCGAACTGAGAACTGATGGTGAAAGAAAAGGGTAGTGTCCTGATTTTGTGGCGCTATACTAAGATTTGTCTCAAAAACGACCCTTTTTGAGATTATTATAAGGGTGATAAATTCCACTTTAGGTATTGGAAAATGAAA
Source organism: Pyrinomonadaceae bacterium (assembly GCA_035296345.1). Lineage (GTDB taxonomy): Bacteria > Acidobacteriota > Blastocatellia > Pyrinomonadales > Pyrinomonadaceae > JALZHR01. Next base: position 3,347 of record DATHBC010000092.1, read on the forward strand.
GAATTTCTATTGCGAAAAAATCTATGGATGTTAGATTTCGTAGTTTCTCTATGTTTTGCGTTAGCTTGGACATATATCA
>DATHBC010000093.1:0-9797 GCA_035296345.1 Pyrinomonadaceae bacterium
TATTCCCAAAATAGAAAGCTTTAGGTCGTCGTAAGGTCTGTAGAAGACTTCAATGACTGTCCATTCCGGGACTTTCCAATCCATTTCAAGCTCACACGGTCCGTAGGAATATAGAATAGAGTAGACTCCTTCATCTAAAGCATAAGTGACCCTGTGTTCAGTCTTTTCCGCTTTCCCGAGGATAGCTTCGACATCACTCAACTTAGATTCGATAGGTTTTATTTTTCTCCATCTGTCTTGTTGGGGATAAACCGGAACAGATTTTATGAAAAATAAAATTGCAGCGAACAACAATAGATTTTTTAACACCACGGAAATAACCTCCTATTCCTGACAAAAAAACGGATTAATCCTTTCTAACTTTTGTAACACAATTGCCATTGATAAGCCCGTGTCCGAATGATCCCGGCTTGGAACGTTTGACGTAATTTTCCCTTAATTGCCGCTCCGCTGGATCTTTTAGTAGAGATATAGCTGCGGTGTCCAATTCTTTATCTGAAAACTGTCCATTTTTACGAGCATGATGTAGCAGTTCTTGCACTATTAGACCCGTTATGTGTGCATCTCTTTCTCCAGAGTTATTGGGCAGTAAATATGGATTGATTTCAATATATCTCCTGCCTCGTGTATCAACATCCATAGGTGCCCGTGCCTGGACATCCTTATCTTTTTTTGGGAAATCTTTAGGCTCGGATGAGATTCTCGCATCAGTCACTCTATCGAAAAGAACCCCAAAGTCAAAGGAATAAATTAACTTCTTACCCGGGTCAAGAGCATTTAGAAAACGGTCTAGAAATTCTTTACAACCTTTGGCTAATTGAACCACCTCGCTTCTTTTACTTTGTATATTTACTGATGTCATCCACCGATCTGGGTGTCGAAACGGCTTTCTCGCGTCCGTAAAACCCGGATTAATGAGAACTCTGGCTGCTTTCGTGCAAACCCGAATTGTTTCCTCATCATCATTCTCCGAACACGGCAGCGACGCCGGTGCTGCTGTGCTTCCCCTCTGCGAATCTTCCTGCGGCTTGTCGGTTGCGGTCGTCGCTTGCGCCGCCGCTGAATTATGTCGTGAGGCGTGCGCCGTCGCCCCGCTCGATTTGTTACCCGAAGATTTGGCGCTGTCGGTCGGCAACAAACCCGCCGTCACCATCTGATAGACGTTTCGCTCGACGATGCTGCCCAGTTTCTGGCACGGCAGCGGAGCGCCCATTTCGCTGCACCGCGAATAGTTAGAAGCGTCGGAATAGTTCGGGTAACTCGTCGAACCGACCGTGAAATTATTATACGGGTCGTCCATCCCGGCGTCCGCGCCTCTGGGATCAAATTCTATTCCCTGCATCTCCCCGCCATACTCGCGCAAGCCTTCCGGCGAAGTCCACTGATAAAGCTTCACCGCACCCTGCTGATAGCCGTGAATTATTTTCCCGTCGTGCGTCGGCGCGCTGAACGTGCGGTGCTGTGTGCCGAGACTGCTTTTCGTGCCGACGGTTTCGCCTCCCAAAACCGTCGAGCGAATCTCAAATGTCGTTCCGGGCGCCGCCCCGACGCGCTCATTTTTCACCCGTCGCCCGTCGCCGTCGTAGGTGTTGGTGACGGTCGTGTCCAGTTCAAAGCTGTGCAGCTTAGGGTCGAAAGTCTGCACCTGCCGACCGGCGGCGTCATAAGTCAGAGTGCGGTTCAAAACGCTCGGATAAGTTCTAATCCTGTCCTGCGTAATATTTCCTGCCGCGTCGTAGCCGGTCAGAGCGTCACGTCCGGTCGACGCGCCATAAGTTTTTTCGTATTTCGTCATTGGTGCCTGCCAGTGCTTGCCGGTAATCTCCGTCGCCTCGCTGAACGAATTATAAACGAATAATTGTTTGTAAGGTCCGTCGGTCGTGCCCGGAATCGGCTATTATTAAGCAAAACCAAGATTAGATTTGTGGCTGACAAATATCGTCTTATTAAGGAGTGATTGAGGAATATTTCACAAGGTCGGTAAATTATTTTAAAGAGAACCTAAAACAGAGTTATTTATAAAAATAGTTTTTAAAGCAACTAAATTGTTTGCTGAATAAAATTGTTGTAGTCCTTTTACTTCTTCATCAAGAAAAAGTGAAGGACTTAAAATGCAATTGCGCATATTACACAAATATTTTTTTGTGTAATATGCGTGAGAAAGTTAATTCAGTATGATTACTGATTAATATGTGTATTATACAAAATATTGGTTCCGAAAAGTGCTGGGGCGTTCCGTTTAATATCTCTTCCTACGCGCTTTTGACGCATTTAATCGCGCACGTTTCCGGTTTGCAGGGCGGCGAATTCGTCCACACTTTCGGCGATTTGCACATTTATTCGAATCATCTCGAACAGGTCGAAGAGCTTTTAAAACGCGAGCCTTTGCCGCTGCCGCAACTGGAACTGAAGAACGCGGAAAATTTAAAAGGCTTGGAAGGTTTGCTGAATTTCAGATACGAAAATCTAAAGCTCGAAGGTTATCAATCACACGGCAAAATCGCTGCGCCCGTCGCCGTCTAAAAAGTTCAAGGTTCAAAGTTCAAGGTTCAAAGTTTTAAGAAAAGCGTGTCTCCAAACCTGAAACTTGAAACCTTGAACTTTGAACCTTGAACTTAAAGCCTGGATTATGAAAAAATTTCTGACTGCAAAATGGCTCGATTTGGTGATGGCAAATTACAGGGTCGAGCCTGCGCTTTTGGAAGAATTTCTGCCGAAAGGAACTGCGCTCGATTTTTGGAACAATGAATGTTACGTCAGTCTTGTCGCCTTCAAGTTTTTCGAGACGCGCGTGCTCGGCTTCAGGATTCCCTTTCACACAGATTTTCTGGAAGTCAATCTGCGCTTTTACGTCAAAAGAGAAGCCGAAGACGAAACGAGACGCGGCGTGGTTTTTATCAAGGAAATCGTGCCGCGCTGCGCGATTGCGTATGTCGCCCGATACGCTTACGGCGAGCCTTACGAAACGTGGCGAATGCGTCACGAGCAGAGGGAAAACGAGCTGGTTTACCAGTGGCTGAAACGCGGCAAGACCAACCGGGTAAAAGTAAATTTTCAGAATGAAACGGGCGTTCCGCTCGCGGATTCGCACGAATCCTTTATCATCGAGCATTATTGGGGTTACACAAAACGCCGTGCCGGGCGCACGGACGAATACAAGGTCGAGCATCCGAAATGGAGTTTATACGAAACCCGTAATGCGGAAATCGCCGTCGATTTCGCGGCGACTTACGACGAGCGATTCGGCTTTTTAACCGGCGAAAATCCGGTATCGATTTTAATGGCTAAAGGCTCGGAAATCGCCGTTTACAAAGGCGCAAAAATATAAAAAATGATGATTGGAATCGTCGCCATCGCCAAAAATTTCGCCATCGGCAAAGACGGAAAACTGCCGTGGCGTTATTCGTCCGACCTGAAATTTTTCAAACAGACAACGCTCGACAGCGCCGTCGTGATGGGCTTTAACACCTGGCAATCAATCGGCAAGCCTTTGCCGCGCCGTCTGAATATCGTTTTAAGCCGCGCAAATTCGATAGAAAATCAGCCGAACGTTTTACTCCTGCGCGACAAAACGGAAGTTTCGGCGCTGGCAAAATATTTAAGCTGCGATTTGTTTATCATCGGCGGCGCGCAAACCTATAAAACCTTCGCCGGAGAAATCGAAAAATGGATTGTTACGGAGATTCCCGAACGGGTGGAAAACGCCGACGCTTTTATGCCGCCGGATTTTTTAGACGGATTTGAATTGCGGGAAACGACGGAACTGGAAGTTAATCTGCTGGTAAAAATTTATTCCAGAAAGTGAAGCAAGGCAAAAGTATAGAAAATATTCCAGACTTTTACCTTCAAATTTCTTACTTTTTCTCGTATTCAAAATCGTAAAGAGTCATGTGTTCGATAAAATCGCCGTTTTCGTAAATCAAATCCACGTCAATCTGTAAATCGTGCGTGCCGCGTTTCAGATTAAATTCTTCATACGGCATAAAAAACTCGGAATCTTCATAGACGGCGTTGTCATATGCCGGTTTCAAAGCCTTGTAGAGCGCGAGCTGCCCGTCTTTGCTGCGAAAGTTCCGGCTGCTCGAAAGAAGCTTCGTGCCGTCCTTTTTTCGAAAATACAGAGCCAGATAAGAGCTGACGCCTTTCATGTTTTTCACCGAGCAATCGACGTGGATGCGCATTCCCACGCGACCTTCCTCGTCGCTCACGTTGTAATCGACCCAGATGCGGTCAAACTCGGTTTTCGCCTCGCCGGCAGGAGTCGGTTCGGGCGTCTCCGACGGCGCGGCGGTCGGCGTCGCGCCGGGCGATTTTGAAGGCGAAGGCTTCGGCGTTTTTTCGTTTGAGCGCGTCGGCGAAGCGGTCGGCGTCGGATTATAAACGACCGGCTTGGACGGATAAATCAGGTTGTAGCCGATAATTGCCGCGCCGGCGGCTAAAACCAGCAGAAACAAAGCGGCGATACCGCCGATGACGATAAACAGTTTTTTGTTGCGGCGCGGTCTGGTTTGCTGCGCCGCCGCTGCCGCCGCCGGAAGATTATTCGGAAAATTCGCGCCCGCGCCGCCGCTGCCGATGCGCGTTTCCATGCTCTGACCGAATGACGCCGTATCGGCGTTCGATTGTTTCTGCGTTCCGCCGTCCTGCCAGTTAATGACAATCGGCGAGTTCGGCAGCAGCGTTCCGCATTCCAGGCAAAAACGCATCGAATCGTCGTTTTCATAACCGCATTTCTGACATTTTTTCATCGCTGAAATCTCCTTCGCACGCTCGCTGACTGTAAAGACGGATTTGAGGATAATTTTGCCGCCTTCCGGGATGAACATCGAAAATAATAAAGCCAAAACCGCAAAACTCAAAACCATTTTCTTTACCGTGGATTTTCGATTAAACTTATTTCTCAAATGCCGCCGATAGTTTTAGCCATCGACATCGGAACTTCCAGCGTTCGCGCCGCGCTCTACGACGAAAAGGCGCGCGTTTTGCCCGAAACGATGGTGAAAAATGAGAGAGCGCTGACCGCCACGGAAGACGGCGGCGCGGAAATCGACGCCGGAGAAGCGTTTCGACAGGTCGTGGAAGTCGTCGACTCGGTTTTGAAAAAACCGAAAGCGGTCGCGGGCGAAATCGAATTCGTCGCCGCTTCGTCGTTCTGGCACAGCCTCGTCGGCATCGACAAAAAAGGCGCGCCGACCACGAAAGTTTTCGGTTGGGCTGACACGCGCAGCCGGAAATACGTTCGGGTTTGGCGCGAAAACTTTGACGAATCGGAGATTCACAACCGAACCGGCGCGCATTTTCATTCGAGCTTTTGGACGGCAAAACTGCTGTGGCTGCAAGCGGAGCGGAAAACAATTTTCAAAAAAACGTGGAAATGGCTTTCATTCAGCGATTTTGTCGCGCTGAAATTGTTCGGCGAACCGGTAACGAGCGTTTCGATGGCTTCGGGAACCGGAATTTTCGACGTTAGAAAATGCGCCTGGGACGCCGAGATTTTGAGCTTTTTGAAAATCGAAAAAAGCAATCTGCCGGAAATCGCCGCGCAGGATTCGCAGACTTTTCGCCTGAATGAAACATACGCGCGGCGCTGGAAAAAACTAAAAAACGCGCGCTGGTTTCCCGGCATCGGCGACGGCGCGGCGAACAACCTCGGCGCGGGCTGCCTGAAAAAATCAAAAGCGGCGTTGATGGTTGGAACTTCGGGCGCGATGCGCGTCGCTTTCGCGGGCGCGCCGCCGGAAAAAATTCCGGAAGGTTTATGGTGCTATCGAATCGACCGTCGCCGCGTCATTCTCGGCGGCGCATTGAGCGACGGCGGCGGCTTGTATCGCTGGCTGAAAGACAATTTTCGCCTGCCGAAAGACGACGACGAAACCGAAACGGAAATCGCGCGCCGCGAGCCTGATGCGCACGGTTTGACGTTTCTCCCGTTTCTCGCCGGGGAAAGAAGCACGGGTTATAACGAAGCGGCGAGCGGCGCGATTCTCGGCTTAAAATCGGCGACCGCAGAGATTGACATCGTGCAGGCGGCGCTCGAATCGGTCGCCTATCGTTTCGCGGAAATCTACGACCGTCTGAGAGGCGTTTGCCGAATCCGCGAAATCATCGCGTCCGGCGGCGCATTGCGCGAATCGCCCGTCTGGACGCAGATTATCGCCGACGCTCTCGGAGAAAATCTCGATTTGCCCGACACGCGCGAAGCGTCAAGCCGCGGCGCGGTTTTGCTTGCGCTCGAAACAATCGGCAAGATAAAATCAATCGCCGATTTGGAAACGCCGCGAGGTCGTAAATTTGAATTTGATAAAAAACGAAACGCCATTTATCGAAAAGCGCGTGTGAGACATAAACATTTTTACAAATTGCTATGCAAATGACGCTGACAAATTTTGAAGGAATGGTTGAGACAAAAATCATCGAGCGAGGTTATGATTATTATAAACGAGGACGCGTTGCAAAAGTCGAACAAGTTGCTGAGGGCGAGTTTAGCGCGGTTGCTTTCGGCAGCGACGATTACGAGGTTTATGTCAAAATAGACGGTGAAAGCATTGTCGAATACGAATGCGATTGTCCATACGAATGGGGAAACACCTGCAAACACGCCGTCGCCGTTTTTTATCAAATTCGCTACGGAAATTTTACGAGCGGCACAGGAGAAAGATTTCAAACGATTTTGAAAGAATTATCCGATAAAGATTTACGAAATTTCATTTCCGGTTTGCTGAAAAGAGACAGAAATTTTCGTCGTAAATTCCTGCGCAGCTTCGACAAGGAATTTGACCGTGAAGACGACGAAGATTTTAACGAAGATTATTATTGAAAAGCTATGAAACAATTTATTGCCGGTGTCATTTTTATTCTAGCTTTTGGCAGCGCCGCCGCTTTTGCTCAAATTGATAAAGATTTTTGTTCTGAAATTAAATTCGCCGAAGAGCAACGCCTGCTCAATGTTAATGAACCCGCGCGGATAAATGTCGAGGTCGGCGAGGAATTTAAAAAATATAAAATTGAGTATCTCTGGACGGTTTCAGGCGGCAAGCTAACGCGCGGTCAGGGCACGCGGGAAATCGAGCTTACGCCTGGTTCCGCTGATGAAGGTTACAATATCTTTGTGACCGTAAAGCTGGCTGGTTTGCCGGAGAACTGCCTCGATACGCACTCACACACCTTTGCCGTTACGCGCCGCATCGTTGATAGAATTTATGACCGCTTCGGAAAATTGCCGAAAATTGATTTTTACGTAAGGCTTGATAACCTTTTTGTCGGACTCAGAAACGACCCCGCGGCAGAAGGACTTATTATTTTGGCGTTCGATAAAACCGAAACGAGAGCGAAAAAAATTAAACGATTAAATGAAATTTTAAAGCACACAAATCGTAGAAAATTCGATAAATCGCGTCTGAAATTTTTTATTGTTGAAGAAGCCGACGAAGAATCGACGACGCTTTATATTGTTCCACAGGACGCGAAAAATACGCAGGTTATTTCCCAGTCCGAAGCGCAGCACATAATCCGAGGCGAAGAAATTGAACGAAAGATAAAAGAATTGTTTCCGCCAAAGCAGCGACAGCAGCAGAAGAAGTTGTAATGTAACGAGCCGAATAATATTCGGCGATAAAGATTATAAATTAATCAAAGGCGAGGAGTTTGAGCCGAAGAAAACAGACGAGTTATTTCCGAAAAAATAAAAATTTATGACGACAGCAGCAACCGCAAAAACGAAAACCGATTTAGACCAGCTTTGCATCAACACCATTCGAACTTTATCGCTCGACGCCGTGCAGCGGGCGAATTCCGGGCATCCGGGCTTGCCGCTCGGCATGGCTCCGGCGGCTTATATTCTGTGGACAAAATTCCTGCGCCATAATCCGAAAAATCCGAAATGGTTTAACCGCGACCGTTTTCTTTTGAGCGCCGGACACGGCTCGATGCTGATTTATTCATTGCTGCACCTGACCGGCTACGATTTGCCGCTCGCGGAGCTGAAAAATTTTCGGCAGCTTCATTCGAAAACGCCCGGTCATCCCGAAAATTTTCTGACGCCGGGCGTGGAAATCACGACCGGACCTCTGGGACAGGGTTTCGCCAACGGCGTCGGGATGGGAATCGCGCAGGCGCATCTGGCGGCAAAGTTTAATCGGAAAGGCTTTCCGGTGATTGACCATTTCATTTACGCGATTGTCTCGGACGGCGATTTGATGGAAGGCGTCAGTTACGAATCGGCGAGCCTTGCCGGACATTTAAAGCTCGCCAACCTGATTTATCTTTACGACGACAATAAAATCACGATTGACGGCTCGATTGACTTGGCGTTTTCCGAAGACGTCACAAAGCGTTTTGAAGCAATCGGCTGGCACGTTTCGGAAGTCGCGGACGGCAACGATTTGAAGGCGATTGAAAAGGCAATCAAAGAAGCGCAGAAGATTAAAGACAAGCCGAAACTGATTCGCGTGAAAACGATTATCGGCTTCGGGATGCCGAAACAGGGAACGTCGAAGGCGCATTCCGACGCGCCGGGCGAAGAAGCCGTCAAGGAAACGAAACGCAATCTCGGCTGGGACGAAAACAAGCATTTTTATGTTCCGAAGGAAGTCTCCGCGCATTTCCGCGAAGCCGTCAAAACGGGCGCAAAGCTGGAAAAAGATTGGGAGGCGCTGCTGAAAAAATACGAAAAAGCGTATCCCGAACTCGGGCAAACTCTGCGCGACACGCGCAAAAACGAATTGCCCGACGGCTGGGAAAAATCCCTGCCGAAATTTGACCAGCCGGAAGCGAAAGCAACGCGCGCCTTTTCGGGCGAAGTCATCAACGCGCTTGCCGCGAGCCTTCCGCAGCTTATCGGCGGCTCGGCTGATTTGACGCCTTCAAACAACACATTTATAAAGGCTTCCGCTGATTTTCAGGCGGGCAGATACGAAGCCCGCAACATTCATTTCGGCATCCGCGAGCACGCGATGGGCGCGGCGATGAACGGAATGGCGCTCTACGGCAGCGTGATTCCTTACGGCGGAACTTTTCAGACTTTTTCGGATTACATGCGCCCGGCGATTCGGCTCGCCGCGCTCTCGAACGTTCAAGTCGTTTTCGTTTTCACGCACGATTCAATCGGTCTCGGCGAAGACGGTCCGACGCATCAATCGGTCGAGCATCTCGCCGCGCTGCGCGCCATTCCGAATCTCGCTCTGATTCGCCCGTGCGACGCGCACGAAGTCCGCGAAGCGTGGCGCGCCGCTTTGAAACGCAAAAATGCGCCGACCGCTTTCGCCCTTTCACGCCAGAAAGTCGCCGTTATCGACCGCAAAAAACACGCCGACGCCAAAGGCTTGCACAAGGGCGCGTATGTTTTAGCCGAAGCCGAAGATAAAAAAGGCGAGCAGACCGAGCCGAAACTGATTCTGATTGCGACCGGCTCGGAAATCGGTCTGGCGATGCAGGCGCGCGAGCAATTAAACGCGCAAAATACGCCGACGCGCGTCGTTTCGATGCCGTGCTGGGAATTTTTTGAAGAACAGCAGGCGAAATACAAAGAAGAAGTTTTGCCTTCGAAAATACGAGCGCGGCTGGCAATCGAAGCGGGCGTTTCACTCGGCTGGGCGAAATACGTCGGCACGGAAGGCGACACGCTTTCGGTCGATAAATTCGGCGCGAGCGCGCCCGCCGAAGACGTTTTTCGCGATTACGGCTTCACGGTTGAAAACGTAATTAAAAAAGCGAAACATTTGTTAAAGTAATGAGAAATCTGTAAATTGGAAACGCGTAAAAACTATGGCTAAAAAAGAATTGAAAGTTTATTTAGACCA
>DATHBC010000094.1:0-3284 GCA_035296345.1 Pyrinomonadaceae bacterium
GCATCGAGCCGGGCGTCATCGTCGAATATCGCTACTCGGAAGCCGTCAAGAACGATTCGCTGAACGAGGAGCGCCTGATTTTTCAGCGCGATATTCCGATGCAGCGCGTGACGTATTCCGTCCGCCCGTATGAAGGAATGTTTCTGAATTTCAATTTCCGCAATATGGAAGCGGTTCGCTTTACGAGCGGCGCGGACGGCTTTTATGTCGGAACGCTGGAGAACGTTCCCGCGCTTAGAGACGAACCGTATATGCCGCCCGAGGACGAAGTGCGCCGCTGGGCGCGCCTCTATTACGGCGGTTTCAACTCGTTTTCGTGGTCGATGCTCAGCTCTCAGGTCAGAGAGAGCTTCGATAAAATAATCAAGCCGACGAAGGAACTCAATCAAAAGGCGGCTGAGCTGACGGCGGGCGCGCTGACCGAAGAAGAAAAGCTGCGGCGAATTTACGACTTTACGCAAAAGCGCATAAAAAACGTCAATTTCGATTCTTCATACACGGAAGAGCAACTGGAATCAATCAAAATCAGGGACGCCGACGACGTTCTGAAACGCGGCGTGGCGAATGCGATGTTCGTCAACTGGCTTTTCGCCGCGCTGGCAAAAGCCGCCGGTTTTGAAGTCAACATCGTTCTGGCGGGCGACCGCAGCGAAAATTTCTTTAATCCGAACAGTAATATAAATCCGGGCTTTCTGCACCCGGCGGGCGTCGCCGTCAGGATGAAAGAGCAGGAAAAGCCCGTCGTGGAAACCCCCGCCACTACGCTGGGCGGCGCCACGATGTCAGCTCAGTCGGCAAGACGCTTGACCGACGGTCAGGTCTGGAAATATTTCGACCCGGGCACAATTTACCTGCCTTTCGGTCGATTAGTGTGGAACGAAGAAGACGTCTACGCGATGCTGGTCGGCGAAAGCGGTCACCAGTGGAGAAAAACTCCGCTCGCCGGCGTCCTGCTTTCGCCGTCGCGCCGCAGCGGTAAATTCAAACTGCTCGAAGACGGAACGCTCGAAGGCACGGTCAGGCTCGAATACGAAGGACATCAGGCAATCTCGCGCCGCCGCGCCGAACTTAAGGATTCGCCCGATAAGCGCGAAGAAAATATCAGGGACGAAATCAAAAAACGCATCAGCGCGGCGGAAATTTCCGGTTTGACCATAGAAAATTTCGACAATCCGGCGCTGCCTCTGGCATACGCTTTCAAGATTCGCGTGCCTAATTACGCGCAGAAAACCGGCAAAAGACTCTTTTTCCAGCCCGGGTTTTTCGAATACGGAACGTCTCCCGTATTTTCGTCTGCAACCCGAACCCATAGTATTTACTTCCAATACCCTTGGTCGGAACAGGACGAACTGGAATTCGAGCTGCCGGATGAATTTCTTCTCGATAGCGCGGAATCGCCCGCCTACGTCGCCGACCCGCAGAAAATCGGCAGCCTGCGAATCAATATAGGTATTGATAAGGTCACTAATAAAGTCATTTACAAGCGGGATTTCTATTTCGGAAACAGCGGGCTTTTATTGTTTCCGGTTTCACGCTACGAGCCTCTCAAAGGCTTGTTCGACGCTTTTCACAAGGCGGACACCCACACGATAACGCTGAAACAAAAATAAGTGTTTATAAATGGGTTTTTCCCTGCACCCGGGGAAAAATTCGGGATGAAATGCCGCGCCGACGGCAAATAAACGAAAGGGTTTGCGTCTGATGCCTGTTTGCCTGTCGGTCGGCGACCTTACCGGACGGACAAGCGGCGGGCAAACGAGCGATACCCGCAAATCTTTAGCTGTCGTATGCAGAAAATACGACGTATCTGTTAAAACGAGGTAATAGTAACTATGTTTTTGTCTAATCGAAAGCGTTTTGTCGCGGTGCTTCCTGTTTTCTTTTTGTTGTTTCTTCTTTTCTCACAGTCGATTTCCGCGCAGGAATGGCGACCCGTGACGCCGCAGGAACTGGCGCAGAAGGCTCCGGTCGTCGAACCGGACGCCGACGCCGAAGCCATTTTCTGGGAAACCAGAATCGACGACAGCTCCCAAAGCAATTTAAAGCGCATCAGCTACGTTCGGGTTAAAATTTTCACCGAGCGCGGGCGCGAAAAATTCAGCAAGGTCGATATTCCTTACGTTAAAGGAATGAAAGTGAAAGACGTCGCCGCTCGCGTCATCCGCCCGGACGGAACGGTTGTCGAGCTGCCGGAAAAAGACATTTTCGAGCGCGAAATCATCAAAACCGAAGGGCATAAGGTGAAAGCCAAATCCTTCGCCGTGCCGAATATCGAGCCGGGCGTGATTATCGAATATCGTTACCGCGAAGTTATCGAAGACGCTTCGGCAAGAGGCATGAGACTTAATTTCCAGCGCGATATTCCGGTGCAGACGCTGTCGTATTATTACAAGCCTTATAACGACAATCAGCCGAACTATCAGACTTTTAACACGGACGTTAAATTCAACAAAGACAAAGGCGGTTACTGGCTGGCTTCCAGAACGAACGTCGTCTCGAAAAAAGAAGAGCCGCGCATGCCGCCCGAAGACGAGGTGACGCCGTGGCTGCTGATTCAGGGCGTCAGCGTGAGCTTCACGCATGTGGGCATCTCCTCGGTTACGTTTACCATCAAAGACCCGAGCGACCAGCAGCGCTATTGGGGCGCCGTCAGCACCGAAAGATACCCGGTCTTTAAATGGATGACCAAACAGAGCGGCGACATTAAAAAGACGGCGGAAGAGGTGACCGCCTCGGCTTCGACGACCGAAGACAAACTGCGAAAGCTTTACGAATTTGCTCAGACGCAAATTAAAAATATCTCTTTCGACGCGGCGCTGACCGATGAAATGCGCGCCAAGCTGCCGCCGAATAAATCCATATCCGAGGTTCTTAAACGCAAATCCGGCAACAGCGGCGAGGTCGATATGCTGTTCGGCGCGCTGGCACATTCGCTCGGTCTTGAGGTTCGCGTCGCGTTTTCCGGAAACCGCAGCGAAAAGTTTTTCGCTCCGGAAATGACGAACGACTTTTTTATTCACCCGGCGGCGATTGCGGTCAATGTCGATGGAAAATGGAAATTCTTCAATCCCGGCGTGCCTTTCCTGCCTTTCGGAACGCTGCTCTGGTATGAACAGGGAGTTTGGGCGCTGATGCTCGGCGAGAAAGGCTACATCTGGATACAGACGCCGATGTCCGATGCCGCCGAGAACCGAGCCAAACGCACGGGCAGATTTAAACTGTCGGAAGACGGCACGCTCGAAGGCACCGTCCGCATCGAGTATCTGGGACAGTCCGGGATACTT
>DATHBC010000095.1:0-11135 GCA_035296345.1 Pyrinomonadaceae bacterium
CGAACGCCAGTCGCGTCGCGTCGGCGCTCCATTCGACATCGTCAAAACCGTTTTCGCCGCAGGAAATATCGTCGCAGAGCGTTCCGCGCCGCGCGTCGCCGCGCATGTCGAGGCGAATCACTTTCGGCGTATCGACCTCGATAATCACGCGGTGAATCATAATGATTTCCTTGTCGCTCGGGAGCGGATATTTCCACGCCTGAAGTTTCGGCGCGCCGACATTGGTCGAAACGAGATACATATCGCTGACAAATCGCTGGTCTTGCAGGTAGGTCGCGATTTTTCTGGAATCCGGCGACCAGAGCAGGATGGGGCGGTCGCTTTTGCGCCAGCCCGCGTTGTCCGTCGCGTAGCCGAAATCCTTAACGCCGTCGGTCGTTAGCTGCGTTTCCTTTCCGGTCGCATTATCGCGAACCCACAAGTTCCAGTCGCGGATAAATGCCGCGCGCTTTCCGTCGGGCGAAGCAACGCTGTTGGCTGCGCTTTGACCGCTGCCGGGTTTAGTAGTATTTTCCGCGCAGGTATAAGTCCGAATATCGCATTTCCAGCTCTTTTTCGCCGCTAAAAACGAAATCGAATTTCCGTCCGGCTCAAAGGCAAACTGCATAAACGGCAGCCGCGCGGCTTCGTATCTTGCGCCCGCCGCCGTCGAGAGCGCCGCCGCCAGGCGAGCGTGGTCGAAAGCCGGCTGGCGCGTGCCGGTCGCCGGGGTGACGAGGACGAATTCGCTGCCCTGCGCCGTCATCACGCGATACCAGAAACGCCCGTCCGGCAGCCAGTTCGGGCGCACGCCGCCGCGGTCGACGAGCTGCCCCGTGTTATAGCCCATAAATCTTTCCGCCCGCTCGTAATCGGCGGCGGTCAGGGAAACCGTATTGCCTGTCTGCGCAAAGGCGGTCAGGGCGAAAGCGAAAATTAAAGCCGGAAGGACAAACTTTGAAAGATTGAAATTCTTCATATTTTTGATTTTCGGAGATGCTTAAAATAATGCAACTGTCTGATAACTATTTAACACAGCCGGCACGGCAGTTTCAAAGGAAACCGCGATATAACGAAAAGTCGAGTTTCTTTCGGCGGCGCATTTCCCATCTTCACTCAGCCCGGATTTTTTTAAAATTCAAAAAAATATTGACAGTTAAAATTAAGCTGTGTTAGTTTCTATCAACCGGCAACATACAGCTTTACCGGAATGCCCCGTCGGTGAAATAAAAAGCAGTAACAATCTAAATTCTGAAACAGACGTCTACGACGCCTCGGAAAATCACTGTAAATTCAAAAAGCAACGCTTTCCGAGTGATTTAACTAATCTCCGACAGATTATTTTCGTCCGAAACGAAGCCAAAACTATATGCAAACAGCCCCTTTTTTTACAGCCGAGGCTGAGGTGACGCCGGAAAATCTCGGCGCTGCCATCCAGCAGGCTATCGAAATCGAAATCGCCACGATTCCCGTTTATCTTTACACATATTATTCGCTGAACCGCGTGCCGAATCAAAATGCGATTAGCGGCGCGCTCGTCCAGCAGCTGACCGCCAAAGGAATGCCGCCGGCGGACGCCAACAAGGTCGCTTTAGACCTTTCGGCGCAGATTATGGTTTACGCCAACAAAGCCGGCGCGACCATTATGAGCGTCGTGATGGAAGAGATGCTGCACATGGCGCTCTCGTCAAATCTGAAACAGGCTCTGATAGGCGAGCCGCCGACGCTCGCGGGCAGGTCGCCCGCCAAATATCCGGCGGTTCTGCCCGGTCACGAGCCGGAATTTCCGATTAATCTCGCGCCGTTTTCGCTCGACCAGCTAATGACTTTTCTGAAAATCGAAAGTCCGCAGCCTTTAACGAAAGGCGCGCTGGCAGCCGCTCCGATTCCGTACAAAACAATCGGTCAGTTTTACGACATGATTAAACGATGCATCACCGACAACGATTTGCCGTATTATCCGCAGCTGCCGCAGCTCGTTCCCGGTCGTCATTATTACGCGACCAACAATATCGACACCGTTTACTACGACAAAGAGCACAAGGCGCGCTATATGGACGCCGACGATTCCGGCGATTTGGTTTACGTCAGCGACCGCGCGTCCGCCTGCCAGGCAATCGACCAGATTGTCGAGCAGGGCGAAGGCAACAAGGACGCGACGCCTTTAAACCCGGACGGCTCGGTCAATTGCAGCAAACCGACCGACCAGGACTACGACGATAAGAGCGACCGGGAATTGTCGCACTTTGAAAAATTCGCCGAGATATATTGCGAATACAACGAACTGGCGGCGCAGTTTAAATCCTACGGTCTGGACACCGACATCAGCACCTATTTCGTCCTGAACGTGCCGACCAACCCGACGGCGGCAAATTATCCGGCGGTCGCCAATCAAAGCCCGACCGGCGCGTCGTATCCGAACGGCACGATTCAGGCGGTCGCCCAGCTTATCAGCGGCGTTTCCAGCTACCTGTTCGTGATGACCGAAGCCTGTTACAAATCCGAAGGCAACAAGCAGTATGAGATATTTATGTTCGGCATTCACAAGTCGATGATTTTCATTCTGAATTCCTTGTGCGGCGACATCAACAAGCTGACTTACAATATGGACGGACAGACGTACATTGCCTCGGCGACGTTTGAAAATTATCCGTTCGGCTTGATGGGCAGCCCGAAAGCGCAGCTTTTGCAGCTTTACGCCAACGCCGTCGCCGTCTATCCGGCTATCTCGTACCTGGCGCAGAGATTTCAGGACTTGCCGGACGTTCCGCTTAACTAATGCGCTACAAGCCGCATATAAATTTGAACCGAATTATCTGACATCGAAAAGAACGAAACATTCACTACGATTATGAAGAATACAGAGCTGAATTCAGTGGAAAATGTCGGCGGCGGCTGCGGCGGCGGCTGCTCGACGCCGAGCCCGACGCCGAGCCCGACGCCGACCCCGACGCCGACCCCGACGCCCGTAACCAAGCCGCCTTTGGAGCTGCATATCTGTATGGGCTTGAACGCCTGTAAAGGTCACGACCGCTACGGCACGAACGCGTGCGCCGGAATGGGCTATTGCGCGACGGCGCAGGCGCACACCTGTCACACCTTGAACAACTGCCGCGGGCAGGGCGGCTGCGGTTTATACGGCGACGGCGAAGAACAGAATTTTCCCGGCGCGAACGACTGCGCGTGGCAGGGAAGCTGCGCCGTTCCCGTGCAGGCGGAACGCTACAGCACGCAGGGACCGAACAAAGGAAAAAGCGTCTGGGTGCTGGCGCGAAAATTATTTGAAGATAGAATGCGCAAGGCAAACCGCGATTTCGGGGCTTCGCCCTATAAATGCGGACCGCCGCAATCGTGGCTGACGCAGATTCTCGGCAGTTACGATTCGTGCGGCAACAGCGGCGATAAATACTGCTCTTTCGGCTTTAACAGCCCGGCGAAAGACGCGCAGGAATTGTGCCAAAACAGCCAGCCGCCCGAGCCGCCGCATCTGTGCGGTTCTTCGGCGAAAGAGACGAATCACTGCGGCGGCTCCGCTCAATCGAATCACTGCGGCGGCTCTGCAGCGGGCGGGACGAATAAAAGCGTGAGCGCGAATAAATCATCCGATGAATAGAGAAGTTTTTCGCGAGCGCATCGGACGGATGCCGAATCCCGGGCTCGGGCTCGGATTGAGAAACCGGCATTTTAATTACATTCTGGAAAATAACCCGGCTGTCGACTGGTTCGAGGTGATTTCGGAAAACTTTATGGATTCCGGCGGCAGACCGCGCAAGGTTTTGCGCCAAATTGCCGAACGCTACCCCGTAGTGATGCACGGGGTTTCGCTTTCCATCGGCAGCCTCGACCCGTTAAACGTCGAATATCTGAAAAAACTGAAAAATCTGGCGGCGGAAATCCAGCCTTTGTGGATTAGCGACCATTTATGCTGGACGGGCATAAACGGCTTGAACACGCACGATTTGCTGCCTTTGCCCCTGACGGAAGAATCTTTAAAACACGTCTGCGGGCGAATTAATCAGGCGCAGGATTTTCTGGAGCGACCGCTCGTTTTTGAAAATCCCAGCACTTATCTGACTTTCAAACAATCGACCGTTCCGGAATACGATTTTCTGCGAATGATGACCGAAGAAACCGGCTGCGGGCTGCTGCTGGACGTAAATAACGTTTACGTTTCGGGTTTTAACAACGATTTCGACCCGGCGCATTACATCCGGCAGCTGCCGCACGAACGCATCGTCCAGATGCACATCGCCGGGCACAGGCATTGCGGCGAATACATTATCGACACGCACGACAACCGGGTAGCGCCCGGCGTCTGGGAGCTTTTCGCCCTGGCGTGGCAGCTGACCGGCGGCGCGGCGACCTTGCTGGAATGGGACGGCAATATTCCTGATTTTGCGGACTATCACGCGGAATTGTTAAAGGCGAAAGATTTTATGAACGCCTTCAGCGCGCAGCGGGAAATATACGAAGAAACCGCGCATCGGCAACGGGTCGTCTCGAATCCGCTCGATTTTCTAATCGCCGACGTGCAATACGAATTCAACGGGCAAGCCGAATCCGTTTAAGTATCAAACGCAAACAATGTCAACGGATAATCAATTCACTCTCTCGCAAATCCAAAGCTGGATGCAGTCGGCGCTCGTCGAGCCGGAGTCTCAAACGCAGCCGGAAAATTTTATTAAGGCATCGAGCCGCCTGACGGCGGCGGCGCATTTGAATATCTACCGGCAGAGCTACATCGCCCGCCTGCGCGAATGTATGAAAAACCAGTTCAGCGCGCTCGCCTTTGCGCTCGGCGAAGAATTGTTTCAAATGTTCGCCGACCGGTATCTGGACGCCTGCCCGTCCGACAGCTACACCTTAAACCGTCTGGGCGAAAAATTTCCCGCTTTTCTGCGGCAAACCCGACCCGACGCCGACGCTTCGGAAAAAGAGGATTGGGTGGATTTTATAATCGAGCTGGCGCGTTTCGAATATGAATTGTCCGTGATTTTCGACGAGTTTTCGGAAAATGAATCCGAGCCTGCTGAAGAATCGTCGCCCGACGAAGCCCTGCGGCTCGCGCCTCTGTTTCGTCTTTTTCATCATCGGCATCCGGTGGCGAGATATTATCTGGACGTGACCGAGAAAAATGCGCCGGAGCTGCCGTTTGAAGAAGAAAGCTTCTGCGCCGTCACGCGCAATGATTATCGCCTCGTATTGTCGGAGCTGAAACCGGCGCAGTATTATTTTCTCGAAAGATTGACAAGAGGCGAAACAATCGCGCAGGCGAAAAAATATTTCGTCGACGTTTACCGCTTCGACGCCGCAAGGCTCGATGAAGTCTGGAAGGAATGGCGGAAAAACTTTATCGCCTCGGGCTTTTTCCGAACCGTTTAAGCGGAAATGCAGTGATGCGCCCGCCCGGTGAGCGCGCCGAAAAGCTTTTAGGAAATCAGCCGCGAAATTACACGAAAAACCACGAAAGGAAATTAAATAATTTTCGTGTCTTTTTCGTGTAGTTTCGTGGCTAATCTTTTTAATTTCGCGGCTAATCTTTTTAATTTCGCGGCTAATCTTTTTTTCTGAAAATCCCTGTTAACACTTTTCGCGCTTGACTCGTCTATATTATCGGCACGATATTAAAAGCCATTCGAAGCGATAAGCGGCGAGCGATGAACCGGATTAATATTCTTTTCATATCCATTTTTATATATTTCATCGCTCGCCCGCGCGCAACATACTTTATTTAGAGAGATGTCCGAAAGCGAAATGACCGGCAATTTACTATTTTTTGCGAACGCCGAAGCGACTACTGCGGGAACAACAGCCGCAGCAGCAGACGCGAGCGCGGTGCTGCCGGCGGCGCAAACTGCCGACAAAGCCGAAGCGCGCCTGATCGAGCGCATCCGCGGCGGCGACGGCGAGGCTTTCGGCGAGCTTTACAAGCTTTTCGCGCCGCTGGTTCACGGCATCGTGCTGGCTCGCGTGCCGCGCGACGAAGTCGACGACATCGCTCAGAACGTTTTTCTCTCGGCTTATAAAAATCTGCACACGCTGCGCGACTGCAACGCCGTCGGTCCGTGGCTGGCGATGATTGCCCGCAATTATTCAAACGAATTTTATCGACGGGAAAAACCGACCGAGGAATTATCCGAAGACATGGCGGAGCGGACGGGCGCGGCGGCGCAGCGGCAGACCGAGGCGCGCGAGGTTTTATCGGCTATCCGGTCGCTGCCCGAAGCGTACAGGGAAACGCTGATTTTGCGTCTGGTCGAGGGGCTGACGGGACCGGAAATCGCCGCGCAGACGGGATTGACACACGAATCGGTGCGCGTGAACCTGCACCGGGGAATGAAGCTTTTGCGCCAAAAGCTGGGTATCGGGGAGCAGTAAGGAAATGACGATGATAAAGGAAGATTATCTCTGGGACAAAACGGGCGAGGACGCCGACATCGAAACGTTGGAAAACGCGCTTCAGGTCTTTCGCTACAAGGAAACCGCGCCGCCCGAGCTGCCCGCCAAAGTTCTGCCTTTCAGAAAAGAAGAGCCGAAGCCCGCGCCGCGCCGGATTTTTTCGTTCGCCGTCGCCGCGGCAGCCTGTCTCGCGTTCGGCGTCATCGCTCTCGGCGTCTGGCTTCAGATTTTAAATAATAGCGTGCAGGTTAATCAGGCGAATTTAACGGAAAAAGCCGAGCCTGAAATTGTCTTGCCGCCAGAGCCGCAGCAAGCTTCGATTGTTCCGAAAAGCGTTGATTCGCCGGTTGATAATGCCGGAAACCTGAAACAATCGTCCGCGCGAAAACCGGTCGCGGCTCGCCGAAACGCTCCGCTTGCGGTTCCGGTAAAGATTTCGCAGAAGATTGCGAAAACGCGAAATGCCAAAGCGGCGAAACCGAACGTCGCGCGACTGACGAAAGAGGAGCAATACGCTTACGACCAGTTGATGCTCGCGCTTTCGATTGCCGGCTCGAAATTCAAACTGGTCAAAGACAAAATCGACGGCGGCGCGGAAGAAAAAACGGACGTGCTGGCGAACGGTCAATAATTTATTTATCGGGATACATAGAAAAAGAGGAGTCATTATGAAATCATTAACCATTCATTCATTAAAATTTATTTTGCTGCCGGCGCTTTTTGTGCTCGCGGCGATTGGCGGCACGGTGTACGGGCAGGACGCGCGGCTGCGCCTCGACAGGTTGAACCGGCTCGAAGAACGCGCCGTCGACATCGTCGAGGTCAATATCGAAGGCAAGCTGCTCGATATGGCAAAGCGCGTTTTGAGCAAGTCGAAAGACCCGAACGCGCAGAAAGTCGGGCAGGCAATCAACGGCTTGAGAGGCATCCACGTCAGAGTTTTTAATTTCGCGAACGAGAACGAATACAACGTCGCCGATGTCGAAGACATTCGCGCGCAGCTCAGCGCGCCCGGCTGGGAGCGTCTGGTCAATGTCCGCAGCAAAAGAAACAACCAGAAAATCGACGTTTACACGATGTTCCAGGGCGAGGTGATGAGCGGCGTGGCGGTCGTCGTTTCCGAATCGAAAAGCATCGCGCTGATTAACGTTATCGGTCCGATTGACATCGACCTTCTGGCGGAAATGAGCGGCAAATTAAATATTCCGAGAATCGACATCGAAAGAAGCGAAAGCCGGGACAAACCGAAAAACTGAAAAGGAGCGGAAAAAGACGATGTTTAATAGAAAAAAGATTCTGACGGCGACGGCTGCGACGGCTTTTCTGCTGCTGGTTTTGACTGCTTTTTCCGTTCCCGCGGCGGAAGCGAAAGGCAAGGAATACAAGCAGATAGTCCGGCATTTAAAGACGAAATACAAGGCTAAAAAAGTCAAGATTCCGTTTATCTGGCTGGCGCGTTTCGCCGTCGGCGTCGTGCGTCCGGCGGGCGTCAAAAGCTTCAGCATCACGGTTTTTGAAAACGTGAAGTTCACGCGCGAAACGCTCGACGAGGAAATGCAGTCGGCGATGCGAAATTCTTTCAGCGCCGATTGGAGCTCTATCCTGCGCGTCCGCTCGCGCGAAGGTCAGCAGGCTTATATGTATATGCGCGAGGAAGGCAAAAACGTGCGCGTCACGCTCGTCACGATTGACAAAGAGCAAGCCGCCGTCATCCGCGCCACTTTCAGCCCGGAAAAGCTCGCCGAATTTGTCGAAAACCCGAAAATCTTCGGCGTTTCTTTAAACGAAGGCAACAGGCAGGCGCAAAGCGGCGGAAACGAAAAGCCGAAAGAAGATGCCGCGCCGGAAACGAAAACTGCCGCCGGAGAAGAGAAAAAAGATTCGTCCAATTAAAATAATTCTTTGCAGGAAAAAATGTCAGGGCAGCTATGTGTCTGCCCTGACATTTTTATTTGCCGCTCACGGCAAAAAGGCGGAAAAAATCGGAATACCATTCGATAAACCGAATCGTGCAGCCGTAAATGATTGAGAGCCTAAAACATACCGGTCGCCGTCGCGCAAAGCGGCTGAATCGGTAGAGAAGAAGCGTCGCGGCTTTCTTAAATTATCCCAAGCCCTGCAAAAAATCTATTCGCTCAGCCCATTCGGGAAAATCAATCAGCGGGTTGCGATTGCCTTGTTTTTCCTGTATCGCGGCGTTGCGGTGTTTTTCGTAGCGCGTGACCGGATGGTTTCGATGCCATCCGAGAATCGTTTGAATGCGGTCTTCGGTGTATTCTTTGGACGTGCGGTTGATTTCGCCCGGGTAGCGCAAAAGAAAATAAAGCGTCTCGCGCGCGACCGCGCCTTTTCCTCCGGCGGGCTCGAACTTATTTTCCCGCCGCTTGCCGCATTCTTCTTCGGTCGCGTCGCCGAAATCCGTAAAGTCGAAAAAAGGAATGTTGCCGCGAAAACTGTTGCAGCTGATTTCGCAGGCGAAAAGGTGATGAAGGTCGCCGCGCATCGGCTCTTTTTTGCGGAACCACGATTGCGGCACGACGTGCTCGCAGTTAAAAGGCATCGCCGCTTCCAGCAGATTAAACTGCCGTTCGGCGTCAATCATACTAAAGCCCTCGGCATTGCTCGCCAGCATCGAGCGCAGCTGCTCGCGCTGGCGCTCGATGCGAAAATCGGCGGCGATAAATTCTCGCGGGTCGAAATCGCGCCCCGAATAGATGCTTTTCAACCGCCGCTCGGAGCCGCCGTCGTGCAAATCCACCCACGGATAAAGGTGAACGGCGGGCTTGTAACTTTTCCTGCCGGTGTGCGTTTCCGTCAAAAGCCGGTTCAGCGATTGGTAGAAATCCCGCGCATTTAAATCCACGGTCGATTGAACGGCTCGATAATATTCGCCGCGCGCCGCGCCGTCGGCTTCTTCGTCGTAATAAGGTCTTTCGGCAGCCGCCTGAAATTCGGCAATCGCTTCCTGAAATTCCGGTATCGCGGCAAAAAAAGCCGCCCCTTCCGTTTCAAAATTATTTTCCATGTATTATTCCTCGGTTTTAATAAATTTAAAATCCCGCGACAAACTGGTTCCGCGCCTTATAAATCCGCTTTATAAAAAATATTGCATTTTCGGCTGGCGCGCGGTGTTATAGCGAAAACCGGAAAAATCTTTCAAGATTTTGCGGCGCAAACATTCCGGGCGGCGCGGGTTTTTTCAGCCGATAGCCCTGATGATGGCGATAATCGAGCCGACGATAAAGACGATAGCCCAAATCACAGCCAGAATCGCGACCACAATCGCGCCGAGCGCGTCGGTAATGCTGACCAGCACGAGCGGCACCAGATTGTGCAGAAAGCTGATAATTATATTTGCCAGCAGCGAGGTCAGCGTCAGCAGCACGAGGCTTTTGTTTTGCAGAAATCGCTGGTGAGCCAGAACCAGCAGAATACAGAAGCCGATTTTCAGAACCATTAACAGGCTCAGGGTCACGTTTGCGCCCGTGCGGTCGAAATCTCCGTAAGCTCCGAGATAAACGGCGGTTCCGAAAATCGGAGCCAGCAGCAAAGTAACCAGCACCATCAGAAAAACAAACGCAAAGATAATTGCTCCGATAATTCCGAGACACCCGAAAAACGAGACGAACAGCGTCACGCAGCCCTGCACTCTGCCTTGTATCCTTTCGGGAATTATCAAAGCCAAGCCGATAAGCACCGTCACATACAACAGGAAAGCGTCGACGAAAACCAGGTATTGAACGCCGTAACCGGGGCGGTCGAAGTTGTTGCGAACCTTCAGATCCAATAGCCACGGCGAGCCGACCTCAATCAGCACGACAAAAACCATCAACACCAGCGCAATGATAAAAAATGGTTTGCGAAGTTCGTCCAGCATTTTATTCTTGTCCCACCCGGCAGCCGGCATTTCCCAGACAGGAAATATTTAAATTTCCGCCGTCTTCCGTAATGACCAGCGATTCTCTATCCGACCCGTTTTTCGGCAGCTCGAAGTCCTGAGGATTGTCGATGCCTTCTTTTTGTTTCAAGTTCCGGTAAATCACTCTCGCCCGTCCGTCGAATAGGATAATCTTAGCGGTGCGAAAAGCGGATTTTTCCAAAAAGGGCAGAAACGGCTCCGCCGCCGCCGGAACGGTTTGATTTCCCTTCAATAAGCTCTCGCAGCGCAGCGACGACTTTGCCGCCGGTTTCCTTTCGCACGGTAGCTCGACCGTTTCCCGGAAACCGCCGAAAAGACTATCGAGAATCCCGGCGCCGCTTGATTGATTGACCGTCTTCGCATCGGGATTCGCCGGTTCCGACCCGAAACTTCCGACGCCGACGAAAATAAAAAAGACAACGGCGATGACGACTAAAACGATAATGACGAATTTATTCATAATGGAATAATTGTTTCATTCATTCTGAAAGCCTCTGGCTCACAATTTCTGAAAGCCGATTTTTTCAACCGTAAGCTTGACGTTGCCGGTATAAAGCACGCGAAATTCGTATTTGAGCGACGGTTCGGTCACGACGAAATCGAGCGTAAACTGCTGGACGGCGTTCGGGTTATAAAAGTCCCGCGCCTTTATGGCTTTTTGCCCGTAGCTTTTCGCGGCGGGTTGCAGCGAGAAGATGTCGATAATCGCCACATCGACGTCTCTTGTGTTATCGTCGACCTTCATTTCCCAGAAAACTCTGTATTGTCCCGCTCCGTATTCCGGCAGCGAGAAATAAGGTCCGTATAAAAAATGTCCCGCAGGTCTCGGCTCAAAAGG
>DATHBC010000096.1:0-4856 GCA_035296345.1 Pyrinomonadaceae bacterium
AAATGCAAAGTGCAAAATGAAAGAAAGGATTTAATTCTGAATCTTAAATTCTAAATCCGGATATTTTGCATTTTGCACTTTGCATTTTGCATTTATAAACATTTTTAATGGCAGAAATAGAAGACAAATTACCGGAGAACGCGCGCGGAAAATTTTACGTTGACTGTCAATGTATAGACTGCGACGTTTGCCGCGACACTTCGCCGAAAAACTTCACGCGCAACGACGAAAACGGTTATTCGTTCGTCTATAAGCAGCCGCAGACGCCCGAAGAACTGGCGCTGTGCGAAGAAGCGCGCGACGCCTGCCCGGTCGAAGCCATCGGCGACGACGGTAAATAAATTATTTCGAAGCCTGCAAAAATAAGGCGGCGATTGACAAAGCAAAAACTCCGCGTAAAAACACCGTCCAGCCTAAAAGTAAAAATACGCCGCCCGAAACATTACTGATAATGTCAGAATAAGAAAGCTTCAGCCAATTTTCAGTGGTTTCAACCGTCATTAGTTTTTGACCGCAAAAAGCGAAAATCAGCGAAAACAGAAAAGTAAAAAGCGCCTGAACTCCGCGAAAATCAAAGATAAATATTATCGACAGACAAACGAGTCCGACAGCAAGCATTATTTTTAACTGCCAATTAAAAAATAAATCGGTCATACTAAAACCTTAATCCAGCCGTCTTCAACCACCACTTCGTAAGCTTCAATCGAGCAGCTTTTTTTGGTAAAACATTCGCCCGAAGTAACGTCGAAACGCCAGCCGTGCAGGTCGCATTCGACGACGTTTCCGTAAAGCCTCGAATCGGCGAGCGGCGCGCCCTTGTGCGGGCAGAAGTTTTCCGTCGCGTAGAATTTTCCGCCGACGTTAAACAAAGCCAGTTCGCCGCCGCCTTTAAGCTGGACGGTCGCGCCGCGCCCCGCCGGAACGGCTTCGACCTTTCCGATGGTGATTTTTTTTCCTTCCCGTCGCGGTTTGCGCCGGTTTTCGTGAACTTTTCCCATAATAAGTTTCAAAATTCAGATTGCAACCTAATAAATTAGTGTTGCCTGAAACGTATTTTAATGCAAAATTCAAAGTGCAAAACGCAAAATATCAGGATTTGAAATTTAGGATTCCGGATTAAATCTTTCTTTCATTTCGCGCTTTGCATTTTGCGTTTTGCATTAGTGAAGCCTTGCTTTCTCGCGCGCCGTAAAACAAAATATCTCTAAGAGAAAAATTTAGCGGCGGAAGTTGAATTTATGGCGGAAAATCAGATTTCGGCAAATGAGCGGCGGCGCTGCCGGGAAATTATGACGCGCAATGTGACGACGGCTTCGCGCCGGATGTCTATGCAGGCTGTGGCGGCGCTGATGCGCGACGGCGATATGGGTTCGCTGCCCGTTCTGGAAAACGGAAAGCTCGTCGGCATCGTCACCGACCGGGACATTGTCGTGCGCGCGGTCGCCGAAGGTCGCGATGCGGCGACGACCGCCATCGGCGAGGTGATGACGACGGAAGTTTTCGCCGTGCGCGCCGAAGATTTCGTCTTTGAAGCGATTCGTCTGATGGGCGACAAACAGGTCAGGCGCGTTCCGGTTATAAATGAAACGGGCGAGCTGGTCGGCATTATCGCAATGGCGGACGTCGCGCTGGAAACCGAAGACGAGCTGGAGATTGCCGAAACGCTGGAAGAAATCTCGAGCGGCGCGGGCTTCTGGAAAAAAGCTTAATGTAATCTGCGATTTTAGATTTTAGATTGCAATAGAAAAAATAAATTAATTCCGAATTCAATCTAAAATCTAAATTCTGAAATCAAAATATGGCTGAATCAATCGAACGATATTTTCACTTTCTGGCTGCGCCGAAGGGCTCGCGCCCGTCCGGAAAGCTGTGGTATCCGGCGGCGGACGTCTACAACACGCCGGACGGCTGGATTGTCAAAATAGAGCTGGCGGGCGTCTCAGCCGAAGACCTGGAAATCGAAATCGAGGGCAACACGCTGTATATCGCCGGAATCCGACGCGATAAGACCTGCCGCGGCGACGGCGTTTCTTATCAACAGATGGAAATCACCTACAGCCGCTTTGAAAAAAATCTACAGTTTCCCGACGTGATTGAAGGCGCGAAACTCGAACACGATTATACGGACGGGCTTTTATTTATTTATTTGAAAAAGAGCGGAACCGAAGCAGCGACGGCAGCCGCGACAGCAGCGACGGATAAACAGCAATCCTAAGAACCGACTTTTATCATAACGGACGCCGAAATTTTATTGTTATGGCTGAAAATACTGAAAACACGAAAGATACAAACACGAGCGAAACGGCTCAACCCGAGCAGCGGCAAGAGCAAACCATACAGGCGGGCAGACGTTTTGAAATTCCGGTTTTGCCTTTGCAGAACACGACGCTTTTTCCCGATACGGTCGTGCCGCTGAACGTCGGGCGCAAACGCTCGGTTCAGGCGGTCGAGGCGGCGCTCTCGACCGAAGAAAAACTTCTCGCCTGCATCAGCGCGAAATCCGAAGACGTGACGGGAAACGACGCGCGCCCCGTCGACCTCTACGAAGTCGGGACTCTGGTCAATATCAAGCGAATGATGCGCGCCGACGAGACGATGCAGTTAATCGTGCAGGGCGTCGAGCGCGTCCGCGTCGTCAGTTGGGCGCAGGAGCAGCCCTTTCTGCGGGCGATGGTCGAAGCGCTGCCCGAGCTGAGAATCGAAGACGCCGCCGCCGTCGAAGCCTTAAAGCGCAATGTGCAAAGCCTGATTCAGCAGGCTTTAGCGATGCTGCCGAATATTCCGCCGGAGATTCGCATGGCGGTGATGACGGCAAACGAGCCGGTGCAGCTCGCGTATTTTCTCGGCTCGGTGCTGGATTTGGGCGTCGAGCAGGAACAGAAAATGCTGGAAGCGAACACGGCTGACGAGCTTTTGACGCTGGCGCACGCCGCGCTGGCGCGCGAGGTCGACATCATGCAGATTCGCTCGAAAATTTCCGCCGAAGCCCAGACGGAAATGGACAAAGCGCAGCGCGATTACATTTTGCGCCAGCAGCTAAAAGCGATTCAGAAAGAGCTCGGCGAAGATGAAACCGGCGAAAAAGCCGAAGCCGGGCAGCTCCGCGAACGTCTGGAAACGGCTGATTTGCCCGAAGAAGTGCGAAAAGAAGCCGAGCGCGAGCTGCGCCGCATGGAACAATTGCCGCAAGCCGCGCCGGATTATCACGTTATCCGCACGTATCTGGAATACATTCTGGATTTGCCCTGGAAAAAAGCCAGCGAGGAAAAACTGGATTTGGGCGAAGCGCAAAAAATTCTGGACGAAGACCATTACGGCTTGGAAGACATCAAGGAAAGAATTCTGCAATCGCTCGCGGTCGTCAAACTGCGCCCCGATTCAAAAAGCCCGATTATTCTTTTCGTCGGTCCGCCCGGAGTCGGCAAGACTTCTCTCGGACGCTCGATTGCGCGCGCGCTGGGACGCGAATTCGACCGGATTTCGCTCGGCGGCGTCCGCGACGAAGCCGAACTGCGCGGGCATCGCCGCACGTATGTCGGCGCGATGCCGGGCAGAATCATTCAAACCTTCCGGCGCGTCGGCGTCAACAATCCGGTCTTAATGCTCGACGAAATCGACAAAATGGGTAACGATTTTCGCGGCGACCCGGCGTCGGCGCTTCTGGAAATTCTCGACCCGGCGCAAAACAACACTTTCCGCGACCATTATCTGGACTTGCCGTTCGATTTGTCGAAAGTTTTCTTTATCGCGACGGCGAACCAGCTCGCGCCGATTCCGATGCCCCTGCGCGACAGGATGGAAATCATTCAGCTCGCCGGTTATTCGGACGTCGAAAAACTGAACATCGCCCGGCAATATCTGATTCCGCGACAGATTAAGGAAAACGGTCTGAACGCCGACCAAATCGAAATCACGGATGACGCGATAAACCTCTTGACGGCGCGATATACGCGCGAAGCGGGCGTTCGCCAACTGGAAAGAGCCGTCGGCAATCTGGCGCGGAAAGTCGCCCTGAAAGTCGCGCAGGGAAATAATCTGGATAAAGTGACAATCGCGGCGGCGGACGTAAAAGGCTATCTCGGCGCGCCGAGATTTTATCCGGAAGAAGCGCGCAACGAACTTCCAGCCGGCGTCGCGACCGGGATGGCTTGGACGGAAATGGGCGGCGAGGTCTTGTTTATCGAAGCGACGGCGCTGCCGGGCGGCGGCGGCTTGACGATGACCGGGCAGCTCGGCGAAGTAATGAAGGAATCGGCAATGGCGGCGCGGTCTTATCTGTGGTCGCACGCTTCGGAATTCGGCATCGACGCCGAGGCGATTAAACAAAACGGCGTTCACCTGCACGTTCCGGCGGGCGCGATTCCGAAGGACGGTCCGAGCGCGGGCGTGACGATGGCTTCGGCTCTGGCTTCGCTGTACACGGGCAGAAAGGTCAGAAGCGATACGGCGATGACGGGCGAAATTACGCTCTCCGGCTTGGTCTTTCCCGTCGGCGGCATCAAGGAAAAAGTTCTGGCGGCGCATCGCGCGGGAATCCGGCGCATCGTTCTGCCGGAAAGAAACGAAGCCGACGTCGAGGACATTCCCCAAGACGTGCGGAAGGAGCTCGAAATTATTCCGGCAAAAAAGATTAACGACGTGCTCGAAGCCGCGCTCGAAAAGGAATCGTCTTACAACAGCGAACATATGCCCCTGATAACGTCGCATTCTTCCGCCGCGGACAGAAATCAGCATAATGCGGAACACATAAGTATGAAGAAAGAATAAATTTTCGACGTTTGAAAATGAACGACGACAGGCGGGCGATTCTCGACTTTCGCCCGTCTGCCGTCGTTACAAATCCGTTAATTTTCCGC
>DATHBC010000097.1:0-2408 GCA_035296345.1 Pyrinomonadaceae bacterium
CCGGAAAATGCCGCGGCAAAATGCAGAACCCGTCGCGCAAGGCTTCGCGCGTAAACTGTTCGATTTCGGATTGAGTATAACGTCCCTCGTTCATAATTCTCTTGCTTTATCAAGACTACTTTTTTGCGCTCTTTGCGAAACACTTTGCGTTCTTCGCGGTTTAATTTTCCGGCAAATAGGTTAACCGCAAAGAGCGCAAAGTTTAGCGCAAAGGACGCAAAGTGTCTGGAAATTAATTTTCACTTTTCCCTGACTAAATGATAACGTCCGGCAGCGGGATTTTCCAGCATTTGCTTTTTGCCGCTCGCCCAGCGAATCTCGACTCGCCGGACGGCGTCGACCGAGCCTAAACCGGCTAATATTCGCGGGTCGTTTGCCGCCAGATAACTGCCCGCCCGGCTGGCGTCGAAAATTTGTTTTCTGCCGCCGGCGTCCGTCACGACAACGCGCGCGCCTTCGCCGTTCGGCGCGGATTTATCGCCGCGCAAATCGATGCCGAGCCAGCGGTTTTTCGTTCCGTTGTTTTTCAAAATCAAGGGCGCGCCGTTCGTCTGCGCGATGATGACGTCCGTGTCGCCGTCGTTGTCCAAATCGCCCGCCGCCATTCCGCGCGCCGCCAAATCAATTTTAAAAACCTCGCCCGCCGCAAAGGAAACGTTCTGAAATTCCTTGCCCGCGTTGCGAATTAAAAGCGAAGGCTGTTTATATTTGAGAAAATCCGTCGTCTTTTCAATCACGTCCGAAACGTGGCTCTGCACGACAAACAAATCGCGCCTGCCGTCGTTGTCGGCGTCGATGAATTTTATTCCCCAGCCCGTGCCGAGCTGCGTAATCTGCCCGACGCCGCTCGACCGCGTGACGTAATCGAAAGTCCAATCGCCCAGGTTTCTATAAAGCGGGTAAGTCTCGCCCGAAAAAGCGGTTATCGCCACGTCGGCGCGCCCGTCGCCGTCGTAATCGGCGGCATCGACGCCCATCCCGGCAAAACGTTTTCCGTTTTCGTCGAAAGCGACACCGGCAATCAGAGCCGTTTCTTCAAACGTGCCGTCCGCTTTGTTGCGAAAAAGATGCTGCTCGGTGTTGTCGTTGGCGACGAAAACGTCCGTCCAGCCGTCGTCGTCGAAATCGGCGAAGGCAACGCCGAGAGATTTGCCTCGCGCGGCGGCGATGCCCGCTTTCTCGCTGACGTTTTCAAATGTGCCGTCCGCCTTTTGACGAAACAAAAGCGAGGTCGTCGGCTTGAAATTGTCCGGGTGACAATACGAGCGATAGCCCCCGCGCGCGTCGCCGCAGTAAAGCGCGCCGGTTTCAAAATCCCAGACGACGTAGCGCGTGACGAACAAATCCAGCCTGCCGTCCCGGTCGTAATCAAAAAAACCCGCGCTCGCCGCCCAGCCTTCGACGCTGATGCCGGATTTTTTCGCGGCGTCCGTAAACGTGCCGTCACCGTTGTTGCGATACAAAGCAGCGCCGCCGTAATGCGTGACGAACAAATCTGAAAACCCGTCCCGGTCGTAATCGCCCACGGCGACGCCGAAACCGTAGCCGACGCCTTTCACGCCCGCTTTTTCCGTCACGTCTTCAAACGCGCCGTTTGGTTTCTGCCGATAAAGCCTGTTCCAGAACTTCGCTTCCGTTTTGTCCGGCGATTTCCCTTTCGGCATCGAATCGGAAATCTGCGCGCCGTTAGTGAAAAAAATATCGAGCCGACCGTCGTTGTCGTAATCAATCAAAGCCACTCCCGCGCCCATCGTTTCGAGCAGATATTTCGCGGCGGTCGGCGAAGCGTTATGTTTAAAATTAATCCCGGTTTGCGCGGTCGCGTCTGTAAAAGTCACGGGCGAAGGAAACTGCGGCGCGGCGCTCGCCGGGCGTTTGATGTCGGAACTGTAAGATTTTCCGGTCGTTTGCGCGTTTGCCGCCGCGACGAAAGACAAAACGCAGGCTGCAAAAACGAATAATTTTGAAAAACGGTAAAACATTATCCGAGCCGTGTCAGGCGGTTTTGCAGAATCACGACGGCGAGCAGAATCGCGCCGCGAAAAACGAGCTGCCACCACGGGCTGATTTGTCCTTCGAGATTGAAAAGATTGAAAATCACGCCGAGCAGCAAAACGCCGTAAAGCGTGGAAACGACGCTGCCCTTGCCGCCCGTCAGCAGCGTTCCGCCGACGACGACCGCCGCGATGGCGTCCAGCTCGCGCCCGACGCCTTCGGTCGGCGAACCCGTATAAAGTCTGGAAGCCAGAATCACGCCCGCCAGTCCCGCCAGCAATCCGCTGATGGTGTAAACCAGAATCGTCACGCGGTCGATATTCAGACCCATCAGCCGCGCCGCTTCGTCGTTGTCGCCGAGCGCGAAAACGTGACGCCCGAACCGCGTGTAATTCAAAACCAGCCAGCCGATG
>DATHBC010000098.1:0-4445 GCA_035296345.1 Pyrinomonadaceae bacterium
TGCCGCGAAATACCGGCAGGGTTTAAAGGACGAGGAGAAAAAAATCTTTTTCGAAAAGTATAAAAATTTTCTTACCGAGCTGACCGCGTCCTTTGTTTCGCTGGCATACGCTTTGTCGCCCGTTCCCGAACTTTTAGACCCGCCGCGCAGCGTCGATTTGCCCGCCGAGCTTTTGGAGGTTTTCGATTACGCGCCGCTGGTGCGCGAATTTTATCGCCGCTCGGGAATCGGCGCGAAACTTGACGATTACGTCAGGGAATATCAAAAAGAGGGCGACGCGATGCGACCTTCGGCGACGGCGATGGTGCGCGACCTGCTCGATTATCTGCACACCAGACCGCAGGTTGTTTACATCGACCGCGTGAAGGTGGAAACAAAAGACGCGAAAGGCAAAAGCAGGCTGGAAAAAACCGAGGCGCGGCAGCGTGAGCGGCGATTTTTCATCGTGCCGGATTTGCTCGCGCCAGCCGGAACGATTAACTTTCGCAACGTCGGCGACGATTATTACGTCGTCGTTCCGCCGGGCACGAATCTGAGCGCTTCGGAAGCGCGGCGCGCGTTTCTGCAATTCACCATCGACCCGCTGATTCTGCAAAACGCCAAAGACATTTCCTCGCTGCGCGACGGGATAAAAGCTCTGCTCGACGAGCGGCGCAGGACGAACGCGAACATTTCGCCGGACATTTATCTTGCCGTTCTGCGCTCGATGGTCGCGGCGGTCGATGCCCGCCAGGTCGAGTTTGTGAAATCGCAGGCGGCGACCGCCGAGGCGCGCCGCAAAATCGATTTGACGCAGGGCGACGCCGCCAAACGCGCGGTTTCGGCTGAGCTGGCTCGTCTGAAAGCGCAGCTGGCGGACGAGACGGCGCTTGAGCTTTCCGAAGCTTACGAGCGCGGCGCGGTTCTGTCGTTTTATTTTGCCGACCAGTTGCGGGGCACGGAAGATTCCGGTTTCGACGTCGCCGGCTCGTTCCGCGATTTTATTTTATCGCTCGACCCGGCAAAGGAAGCGAATCGTCTCGCGCAGTTTGCCGAAGCCCGCCGGCGCGCCGTCGCGGCGCGCGAAGAACGCCGCCGGAAAGCCGCCGCGCAGCGGCAGATTACGACCGCTGAATTGACGCCGCGCGAAAAAGTTTTAAAGCAAAAGCTCGAACAAATCGAGCTGGTCATCATGGCGAAAGATTACGAGAAAGCCGACGAGCAGTTGAGCGAATTGATGAAGGAATACGAAGGCGACGCGCGGGTTTTCTACGCGCGCGGGCGCGTGGCGAGCCTTTCCGCCGGCGAGCAGACGTTTGACGAATCCCTGCGCGACGAGCGTCTGGGACGCGCCGCGACGCATTATCGCATGGCTATTATGCGTTCGACGGAAGCCGACCGCGTTTTGAAACAGCGCGCCCACGTCGCGCTTGCCCGGATTTTGGAATTTAACGAACAGATGGAAGCGGCTCTGGCGGAATACGAAGCCGCCATCGGAATCGGCAACATCGACGCGCCGTCTTATAAAGAAGCGGTCGCGGCAAAACAGAGACTGGCGAAAAAGCCGTAACGCAGCGGCTTAAGGCGAAATTTCGGAAGTTATGAAAAAGCTGATTTTCTTTATTGTTCTCGTTTGTCTGACCGCTATTTTAAGCTTCGGACAAAAGCAGCGGCAGGCAACGCCCGTTAATCCCGCGCCGAAAAAGATTGTTCAGCCTGCCGCTTCGCCCGCGGTTTCCGGTGTAAAGACGAATGAAATTCGCGAAGCGGACTGGCTGAAAATGGCTGACGCGATGTATCAGGAAAACTGGGAAAAGTCTTCCGCGCTCGCCGCGCAGAATCTGCAAAAGCTCAAAACCGAGAACGCGAAAAAGCAGCTCGCGCAGCTTCGATACGTTTATCTATACTCGCTGGCGGGAAAAGTCTCGGAAGGGAAAATGCCTTTCGCCGAGTTTGAGCGCATCGCGGGCAGTTTCGTCGGGCAGGAATTTCTGCTCGTCAGCCGCCAGCTTTTAGCCGATTGCGCGACAAAGGTCAATTACATCTGCGCGTCTAAAACGAGCGACCGCGTTTTGCGCGTGACGGCGACGAATCGCGCGGGAACGGCGATACACCTGTTTGAATACGTCGCGCTCGAAGAACGCTTCGACGTCCGGGCAAACAACGAAAAGCTCGCCTTTCTCGGCGGCTATCTGAAAAAAGTCGAAAGCAATCTTTATAAATCCGATTTAAAGATAATGCGCCTGATTTTCGACAAAGGCTACGTCAAGGTCGCAACCGACTGATTATTAATGCAAAGTGCAAAATGCAAAATATCAGAATTTAGAATTTAAGATTTAAAATTAAATTCTTTCTTACATTTTGCATTTTGCATTTTGCGTTTATTGACGTTTTGCCGCGCCGCCGACGGAGACGACCACCAGCGTGACCAGCGTCAGAAAATAAAAAGCGTTTGAAGGCGTCCGCAAAGGAAAATCGAAGAAACTGTGCAGCAGGATTCCGAAACAGCCGGCGAGCGCGCCGGCGGCGACGCCGCGCCGAAAGCGGTCGGTCGTTTGATTGATTTTAGCCAGCCCTTGTTTAAATAAAAAATAAACGAAAGCAATCGCGCAGGCGAAACCGAAAATTCCGGCGTCGGCGAAAATTTGCAGGTAATCGTTGTGTGCCTGTTCGATGCGCAGGCTTCCGTTCCAGGTGTCGTAGCGCGTAAAGGCAACGCCGAAAGCGTTAAAACCCGCGCCGAAAATCGGGTAATCGCGGATAATTTGCAGGGTTACGCTCCAGAAATGGCTGCGCCCGTTGCTGATGTCGGACTGGTTGACGAAACCGATGCCGCGCGTCAGCGATTCGCCGCCGCCGAGCAGTAAGATAGAGCCGAACAAAACCAGAATCAGCGCCAGCCCGCCGCCGACGAGCGCGATTTTACTCTGAAACGAAGAAACGGGCGTCGCCCCGATTTCCCGGTCTTCGTCGTCATCTTCGTTTTCAGACGGTTGCCGCCGCAGAAAGCTAATGAGCGTGATAAATCCGATAACGCCGAAAAGACTGAGGATTCCGCCGCGCGAGCTGGTAAAAATCAGGGCGATTCCCATAATGACGACCGCAATCACCAGCAGCAGTTGCTTATCGCGCTTCGTCGATTTGTTGTAAAGCAAGCCGAGCGTGACGCCGATGGTCATCTCCATAAAAGCCGCGAAATGGTGCTGGTTGACGAATGAGCCGAACGGCACGGCGTACGGCGTCGGGCGCACGCCGTAGATGCCTTCCGGATTGGCGAGCCGCTGCAAAATACCGAAAAACGCCATCAGCGAGCCGAAAATAATGATGAACAGAACCGTTCTTCTGAGCCGCCGCGTCGTGTCGATAAACGTCAGGCACGCGGCGAAAAAGATTAGATAAACGCAGAGCTGGACGACGGCAAACCGCGTCGTGTACGGGTCGAGCGAAAGCGAGTTGACGGCGTCGGCGGAAGCAAGCAATCCGGCGGCGACATCCGCCGAGCGAAGCGGAAGCAATTGAATTAAGCCGATTAAAATAAAGCCGATGATCGGGATTTGCAGGCGATTTGTATTAAAAGAAAATTCGCCCGTTTTCCACGCATCGAAAAGCCACAGAACGGCGACCAGAAAAGCAATCAGCGCGAGGATTCCCAAAGCCCAGAAATCGACCGCGCCGAAAGCCACGGGCGCGAAAACGAGCGTCGCCAGCAGCAGAAAGAAAATAATTCCGCCCGTGCCCGCCATATTTCTCGTCGCCAGCGCGGTCGTCAGTTGCTCGGATGAACTCAAATGAGCGTTTCTGGGTGATTTTCTTATCATTTATTTTTATCAGATATTATTCCAGCCTGAAATCGTCGAACCAGACTTTACCCGACATCGGGCAAATCGGCGCGCTGCAAGTCGTTTTCGCCAGGCGAATTATCACGGCTTCGGTCGTCGCCGGAGCGGTGAAAGCCGCCGTTAATTTCGTCCAATCCGAGCTGTTCGGCGCGACCGCCGGCGTTGCCGCCAGAAGTTTTCCCTCCGACGCGTTTGCGGCGTCCGCGATTTCCCATCTGACCGAACCGGAAGTTTTTAAATCGCTGCGCGCCGCGACTTCGAATTTATACGTCTTGCCCGGCGAAACGACGACCGTTTGCTGTACGGCGCGAAAATCCTGACCGTTCGGCGAGTTGAAAGCAATCACCAGGCTGTAATTGCCGCCGGTTTTCTGTTTATCGTCGACGCCGACGAAGGGCTGCGCGCCCTCGGCGATTTGCCATTCGAAGACGCTCGGATTGCCCGTGCTGACCGCCGTTTCAAAACCGGCGTTGGTGATTTTTCCCGGCGCGGGCTTTTCCGCTTCCGCCGCGGCGAGCTGCGTCTGCACGCTCAAAGCGTCGCGAAATTTTTTGGCTTGCAGCAGTTCTTTTAAAAGCTCGCCGCTGCCTTGCCCGTAAGTTTTCTGCTTTTCGACCTCCGACAACG
>DATHBC010000099.1:0-3010 GCA_035296345.1 Pyrinomonadaceae bacterium
CGCAGGCATTAAAAGCTGTAACTAATAAACCAAGAGGAAACTAAACAAATGAATCAAAATTATGACCCTACCCGACAGCAGCAAACAGGGAATCAGTGGAGTCCGCCGCCTGGAACTCTGCCGCAGCCTCCGCCGGGCGGCTTTGCAACCAATCAAATGAATAATGCTTTATGGGCAGACCGCGCGTTAGCGGCATTGATTGACGTTGGCGTGGCTCTCGCTTTTATGGTGGTTTTGTATATAGTTCTATTCGCCCTCAGCTTTATCGTCACGGCAATCTTCGGAGCGGCGGGTGAAGCTACCGGAAATAAAGACGTTGGAGCTATCGGCGGATTCTTCGGTTGCGGCGGATGTTTTTTAGCGCTCGTTCTGCCGCCCGTTTCATATTTTATAATCGGGCTTCTTAACAAAGTTTACTGGGTCAGCAAGCGCGGCTATTCAATCGGACAGGGAGTTATGAAATTGAAAGTAGTCGATAAAAGCGGTAATTTTCTTTCAATGGGCGCGGCTGGTTTAAGATTGCTTTGTCAGGTTGTAATAGGCTTTATTCCTTTAGGCGGAATAATCGACTTGCTTTTTCCGCTTTTCGATGAACCGACCAGACAAACCCTACACGACAAAGCGGTCGGCACATACGTTATCAAAACGCAGTAACAATTGGTGGAAAATTCAGCAGTCAGTTCGAGGCTTGTTCCCGCCGTCGCGGGCGCGGTTAGTCTGCTGTCGCTCGCGGCGATAAATCTTGCCGCGAGCGCAACGACCAGCGGCGTTCGCGTGTTTGGTTACGAAACGCATATCGGCTGCTGGGTAAAAGACTATTTCGGCGTCGCCTGTCCTTTGTGCGGAATGACGCGAGGCGTCATTTTGACTTTGCACGGTAGTCTCGGCGAGGCGTTTCAGATGCACGTCGGCGCGCCGCTCGCGATTTTCGGCGTTTTGCTTTTCGGTGCGGCGATGCTTTACGCAGCTTTGCCGAAAACGGTCAATAAAACTTCCGTTTCTTCCCGCCGCTTCGAGAAAAGGATTTTCGTCTTTACAATCTTTTATCTCGGCGCTGTCACAGTTATTTCACTCATCTACTGGTTTTTCAGACTTGCGGGTTATTTCAAATCCCTTCCCGAACTCCAATGAAATCATCGCAGGTGATTATCAAATCAATCCGGATTCATTAATTTCCTTTTCTCAAATTTCGTGTTTAAATAATGGTTTTCAACATTAACTGTAAAATAATTATGAAAGCAAAAGTTTACGTGACGCTCAAACCGAGCGTGCTCGACCCGCAGGGCAAAGCCATTCATCATTCGGTCGAATTGCTCGGCTTTGAAAGCATCAGAGACGTCCGGCAGGGCAAATATTTCGAAGTCCGGCTCGCCGACGAAATCTCAGAAACCGAAGCGCGCGAAATCGCATCTAAAATTGCGAAAGACGTTCTGGCAAATCCCGTTATCGAGGATTACAAGATTGAAATTGTTTCTTAGCCGTCAGCCGACAGCTATCAGCCATTAGCCGGAAATAAAACGGCTGACAGCTAACAGCTAACAGCTAACAGCTAACAGCTAAAATTATGAAATTCGGAGTAATAGTTTTTCCCGGCTCAAACTGCGACCACGATGCTTATCACGTTATCTCGAAGCACGTCGGGCAGCCGGTCGATTTTATCTGGCACAAGCAAACCGATTTGAGCGGTTACGACGCCGTTATCGTGCCCGGCGGCTTTTCCTACGGCGATTATCTGCGCGCCGGCGCGCTGGCGCGTTTTTCGCCCGTGATGAGCGCGGTCAGGGATTTTGCCGCGCAGGGAAAATTCGTTTTCGGCATCTGCAACGGCTTTCAGATTTTGTGCGAGGCGGGCTTGCTGCCCGGCGCTTTGATTCGCAACACGAATCTGCATTACATCTGCAGGCACGTTAACATCAAGGTCGAAAATCAAAACACGCCTTTTACGAGCGAGCTGGAAGCGGGCGAAGTGCTGTCGATTCCGATTGCGCACGCCGAAGGCAATTACGTCTGCGACGACGCGACTTTCAGCGCGCTCGAAGAAAACAATCAAATCGTTTTCCGCTATTGCGACGAATCGGGCGAAATCACCGGCGAAGCCAACCCGAACGGCGCGCGCTCGAACATTGCCGGAATCTGCAATCCGGACGGAAACGTCCTCGGAATGATGCCGCACCCGGAACGCGCCTGCGAAGAATTATTAGGCTCAAACGACGGGCGCGATATTTTCCGCTCGCTGACGAATACGATTAGTAAATTAGGGAATTAGGGAATTAGGGAAAGTAGGGAAAGTAGGGAAATTACGGGATAAGAATAAGTTTTCTTTCCCGTAATTTCCCTACTTTCTTAATTTCCTTGGCTCTTAACGCCAGACAATTTCCAGCTCGTATTCTTTCCAACTGCCGTCGGGGTCGGTGATTTGGATGACGGCGGTGAAATCGTTGACTTTGCTCGGCTGCTGCAAAACGCGGACGTTTCCGCGTCCTTTCTTTTTATAAACTCCGACCGAAACGGGACGAGACGGCAGAGGCGAAGTAAAGCTGTAGCTTTCGCCGCCCCAGTTCGGTCCCGCCGTAACGCGCGTTTCCAGCCCGTTGCCTTTTATATAAAGCTGCGTTTCGATGTCGACTTTTCCGCGCCAGAAGACTCTGCCGATAACCGGCGGCTCCGGCGTCGGCGTCGGATTTCCGACGCCCGTCACGCCCAGCTCGCGCTGGATGTCGCCGACCGTGCGCTGCACGTCGCGCCACAGAGCGGCGTTTGTGCCGAAAGCCGGCGCGCGGCGCGTCAAATCAGCCAGCAGCGAAATGCCGTCGCGCAGTTCCGTCGCGCGGCGACCGCCTTTGACCATATCGTCGAAAACGTGCGCGACCGCATCGACCTGCGAAGCGAGAAAAGCGTTTTCGATGTCGGCGCGCGTGTTCGCCGGATTCCGCTTTAAATCCTCGCTCGTGCGGTCAACCAAATCCACCGTCCGGCGAATTAAATCGCGCGTCAGATTCGACAGCCGCGA
>DATHBC010000100.1:0-3506 GCA_035296345.1 Pyrinomonadaceae bacterium
CGGCTGGATAAAACAATTCGGCGGTCGCATCCGCATTTCGCTGCAACTGCTGGAAGTGCGCGGAGGCAACGTCGTCTGGGCGGGAAAATTCGACGAGAAAACCGGCGACGTTCTGGAAATCGAAGACTCGATTTCGGGGCAGGTCGGCGAAGCTCTGGTGCCGCAGCTTTCGGGCGACGAGCGCGAAAAACTCGCCCGCCGTCCGACCGACAACGCCGCCGCTTTCGAAGCTTTCCTGCGCGGTCGCTATCATTTCAACACTTTTACCGAAGAAGGTTTCGCCAAAGCGATTGTCGCCTACAATCAGGCAATCGAGCTGGACCCGAATTACGCGCTCGCCCGCGCCGGAATCGCCGATTATTACAACTGGCTCGGCGTTTACGGCGTCCTGCCCGCGCAGCAGTGTTTTCAGGCGGCGATGAAAAATTCGCTGAAAGCCATTGAGCTGAACGAAAACCTGTCGGAAGCGCACGCCGCGCTCGGTTTCGCCGCCCTCGCCGGAGATTACGACTGGAAACGCGGCGAGCAGGCTTGCCGGCGCGCGCTGGAATTAAACCCGCACAACGCGCAGGCGCACGTCTGGTATTCGCTCCAGCTTTTTATGGAAGCCCGCTTCGACGAGGGCGAATATCACGCGCGGCGCAGCATCGCTCTCGACCCGCTGACGCCGTTTAACGACTACAATCTGGCATGGTGCCTGTATTTCGCGCGCCGTTATGAAGACAGCATCGGGCAATACGAAAAAACGATTGCCGAAAACCCGCTCTACAGCATCGCCTATTACGGCTTGAGCTGGACGCTGCGGAAAATCGGTCGCCGCGAGGAATCCTTAAACGCTTCGCGCCGCGCAATGGAGCTTTCCGGCGAAGACAGCCTTTTCAATCTCGCTCAATACGGTCAGACGCTCGCCTGCGCGGGCGAGCGCGAGCAGGCGCTCGAAGTCCTCGAAAGACTCCGAAACGCTTCCGCCGCCGGGCGTTTCGTCTCGCCGTATCACACGGCAATCATCCATTGTTTTCTCGGCGATAG
Source organism: Pyrinomonadaceae bacterium (assembly GCA_035296345.1). Taxonomy (GTDB): domain Bacteria; phylum Acidobacteriota; class Blastocatellia; order Pyrinomonadales; family Pyrinomonadaceae; genus JALZHR01. The sequence goes on from DATHBC010000100.1 coordinate 1,030, forward strand.
GGAAAAAACCTTCGAATGCCTCGAACGCTCGTACGAAGAAAAAGAAGCCTGGCTCGTCTGGACGGGCGTCGAGCCGGTTTTCGACGATTTACGCGGCGACGAACGTTTCAAAAACATCCTGCGCCGCATAAATTATCCGCGTTTGCAGAATTCCGTTTAAAATGTTCCGGTAAAGCCCGCTCAGGCTTTGACAAAGACGACTTTCAGGCGTATAAAAATCTTAGTTTCAACCGAAACCAGTCTTTCAGATCCAATCCGATAAAAATTGACAAAAATTTGATTTTTTACAGGAGTTTTCCTATGGACTTGGTAATTTACTAAGCCGCAGACTTTTTTTTCGCTTCTTCCGCCGCCGGGCTTTTCGCTGCGTTTCAACTTTGAACGTTCGCATCGAGAGGTATTTTTGTGTCTGAAAATTAATATAAAATTTACAGCAGGCTTCCCCGCCGCTTCCTGTTATGACGAAAGGCGGAAACGAACGGGCGCGTCAGTTAAAAGACGTATTTAATTCAAAGAGTTGTCGTTAGCGAAAGCCGACGACAACTCCTTTTTGTTTATGTAACAAGCGACTGTTATTGTTCTCTCAACCGCCGCCGTTAGCGGTTTACGCGACGATTAAACCGCTTATTCTTTTAACAATGAGGCGACATTCCATAATATAATTTCGCTTTCAACGTCGATAAAAATCAGCGAATCGAAATGTAGAGCGAATAGCTCGTCGCTCCGCCCTCGTTGTTAACCGTAATAATATAATCATCGGTCGAGCGCAATACAATCGTCGTGCCCATGCCGACGTCATTGCCGCCGATGTCCACGCTCACGGCGCGGTTTCGCGACCTCACGCTGACGGTCATCGTCTGCCCTCTCGCCGCGCCTAAAACGTAGCTGCGGCTGCCGCCCGAACCGAGATTGCCCGAAACGGTCGTCGCTGTGCGCCCGCGCGCAAACCGAATCCGCGTCTGCGAAAAAGCCGCCGAATCCATCATCCCGATTATCATCAAAACCGCCAAAGCCTTAACGATAAAATTTAGTTTTATTTTCACTGCCGTTCTCCTTTGTTGTTTTCTAAAAAGCTTTTATATATATGCGAATTTTTTGAACAGGAACGGTCAAATTATTTTCACCGCATAAACTTCCGCCGAATCATAGCACAGCGCGGGAAAGGTTTGAAGATTTTTATTTTGCGGGCGGCGTCAGCGGCGGGCGGCGGATATACCGGCAGCGGTCTGGAAAACAAACCTTAATCGCTCGCCTTCTTTTAACCGCGCGAGAACACGAAAAGACACGAAATATTTTCATGCTTTATTTCGTGTCTTTTCGTGTTCCATGAAGCTTTTAACCGTCGCGGCGGAAGTCTCGACCGCCGGAATAAAATCGGCGGCTGCCGGTTTAAATCCGACAGCCGCCGATTTGAAATTCTCGCTTGAATTTATTTTTTGTCCGCGACTGTCGCCGGTTCGACCTGGGTTTCTTTCGGAACGAGCGCGTAGACGGCTTCGAGCATCTGGCGCTGGCGCAGCGCGCCGGTCGTGCCGTCGGCTTCGAGGCAGATGTAGGAAATGTTGTTTTGCGCGGAATATATCGACAGCGAGCCGTCGTCGACGCTGCATTGACGAGTCTGAAGCTTCGACGCCGCTTTCTGCACGACGACGTTAAAGCCGCGCTCGGCGAAAAAGCCGAGGTAGGTCGGGCTGGACAAAAAAATGAAATTGTCTTCGTCGGTTTCCGTGTTCGAGAGAAAAACGCCGTCCGCCTGGTCGTGGAATGAGCCGTGAGCGATGTTCGTCGTGCTCTGCGCTTTTAAAAAACCGACCGCCGTCAAATCGCTCGACTGCGAGGCGAAATCTTTGGCGGAAACGTCGACGTTGTTGTGGACGGCGACGATAAATCGCTCGTTTTCGCGCAGAGATTTGCCGTCGGGCGGCAGCAGCAGTTTTAAAAGATTATCGGCGAAGCTTTTGACCGCCGGGTTCGGCTCGTAGGCGACATTGCACATTCTGCCGTTGTCGGTGTAGATGCGGTTCGGGTCGATTGAATAGGTTTTGCCGCCATATTGAAATTTCAACATCCGCGCCGGTTTGCCTTTTTCGTCGAAAGATTCGATTTCGACGACGCGCCCGCCTTTCGCCTCGACGATTTCCTTTGCCAGGCGGATGCCGAGCTGCTCGTTGTGATGCGGCGCAAAGAAAGTGACGTTTGCGCCCGCGTTTTCGTAAACGTTAATGCGGATTGCGGTTTCGCCGAGCATTACGGCGTGCGTGCTTTTGCGCGTCGCCGCTTCGACGGTCACGGTAAAAGATAAAAGTAAAAATAATATAAGACCAAGCGTTCGCTTCATTTTGTCCTCTTGTAAATAATTCGCTCAGAAGGTAAAGCGAATTCCTGTCCGAAAATGGGTCATATTGTGTCCCAATATTTATCAGACGAGAAACTTTTTGCGCGTTTGCGGCGTAACATGCAAATCTTTAGCCAAAAAT
>DATHBC010000101.1:0-1701 GCA_035296345.1 Pyrinomonadaceae bacterium
AACGGTTTTCGGTAAAAAAGAGTTTTGGGAGTCGGTTTCCGTAGATTTCCGGCAAATGGCGACCCGCGTCGTAACCGATAAGGAGTTTCGTGACGGTTTAATTTCAGACGACGAAGATTTACCTAAAATCTGGAAAAGACATTAGTTTTACCGAAAATCATTACAGCGATAAAACCGATTTTGCGGCGCGCCAAAATCGGTTTTATTTATTATAATAATTTTAGTTATGGCGAATTTCTCCGCTGTTTGCTCAAAATCTTCATAAATTCACAAAAAAAAATTCAGTGATACTTTTCGCCCGGATTTTTCGCGTAATAAGTTGGAGGTTGATTTTATGGCAATCAATGCAAACTTATTATCGCCGCGCCAGTCAGACCGTCGTTTATTTTTAATCTCGGCAATCGCTTTTCCGCTACTGGTCTTAATCGGGTATGCGAAGTCTTATTATTTCAGCGCATTTTTTGACGTAAAGCCGGTCGCCAACGCGCTCGTTCACGCGCACGGCGTCGTGATGTCGGCGTGGGTTCTTTATTTCGTCGCGCAGGTCGCTTTGATTCGTTCGAAAAACGTCAAACTGCATATGACGCTGGGAATGGCTGGCGTCGCGCTCGCCGCGCTGGTCGTTCTTGTCGGGCTGGCGACGGCTTACGACGCTCAGCTTGTCCGGCAGTCCGCGCCGCCGGGCGTTGACCCGCACGAGTTTTTCATTCTGCCCGCCGGCGATATGCTTTTGTTCGTCATATACTTTGCGGGCGCAATTTATTACCGCAAGCGCCCGCTCGAACATAAATCGCTGATGCTGATGACGGCGATAAACTTTTTGCCCGCCGCGTTATTCAGAATTCCGCTTGTGCCGGAAAGTTACGCGCTGCTTTTTACCTTCGGTGTTCCCGCGCTGATGGCGATTTTCTGCCTGGTCTGGCTCAAGCTGAAACACGGCAAATTCAATCGTATTTTCGCCGCCGCGATTTTGCTTTATCTGATTGCCTTGCCGTTTCCGTTTAGAATGGCTTTCGCCGAAACGGCGATTTGGCATAGTTTCACGAATTGGCTGGTTTCATAGAACAAATATTGTAATCTGAAGAAAACACGCGCCAGGCTCGGTTTTTAGCTGAATTTCGCGCGTGTTTTCTTTACTGAAATTTCGCCCTTTTCCGCTTCCTTAATAAATTTAAAAAGCCGACTTTGCCGCGATTCGCAAAGTCGGCTTTTTCGTTGTAATATTTTTAGTTATCAGTCCTTTATTTAACCAATCTATGACAAAAAAAATCTTTATTGCCGGTTCGGGCGGCATCGGCGAAGCGGCGGCTCTTTTACTGCGCGAGTGGGCGTCGTTTGAAACGGAGATAATCTTAGGCGATATTTCGGAGGAAAATTTAGTTAAGGCGAAAGATTTCGTTTTGCAGAACTCCGCCAAAACTTCAAAGGTCGAAACGGTTTTGATGGCGAAAGACGGCGCGAACAAAGCGATGAACGCCGCTTTCGAAGGCTGCGACGTTCTGCTCGACTGCTCGCCGGGCGGGCAAGCGCCGCGCATGGCGCGTTTTGCGAAGGATTTCAAGATGCACTACGCGAATCTGACCGAATACGTCGCCGAAACGGACGAAATCGTCAATCTCGCCAAAAACGCGGAAACGGGTTTTATCCTGCAGACCGGACTCGCGCCCGGTTTCATCAACGTTCTGGCGATGTCGCTTTACG
>DATHBC010000102.1:0-3448 GCA_035296345.1 Pyrinomonadaceae bacterium
CAGACGATTGATTTTTTTTGTATTTCTAATTCCTATTCGATATTCAGCGTAATTTCCTGCGTCGTCGAATCCGCGCTCCAGACGGCGGGCGGCGGTTCTACTTCGAGGATTTCTTCGGATTTTTCTTTGAGCAGAGCCAGTTCCAGAACCTCGTCGACGCTTTCGACCAGATGAATCGTCAAATCTTCGCGGACTTCTTCCGGCACGTCCGCTAAATCCTTTTCGTTGTCTTTCGACATAATAATCGTTTTCAAGCCGAACCGATGCGCGGCGAGAAGCTTTTCCTTGACGCCGCCGATGGGCAGGACTTTGCCGCGCAGAGTGATTTCGCCGGTCATCGCCACATCGTGACGGGCGGCTTTGCCGGTCAGCGCGGAAACCATCGCCGTGGCGAGCGTGATTCCGGCGCTCGGTCCGTCTTTCGGAATCGCGCCTTCGGGAACGTGGATGTGTAAATCTTTTTCGCGGAAATCGTCCTGGTCGATGCCGAGTTTTTCCGCGCGCGTCCGGACGCAGGTTAAGGCGGCGCGAGCCGATTCCTTCATCACGTCGCCGAGCTGCCCGGTCAGAGTGACTTCGCCCTTGCCCCTGACGAGCGTGGCTTCGACCTGCAAAACGTCGCCGCCGACCTCCGTCCACGCCAAGCCGTTGACCAAGCCGATTTCGCTGACGCGCGCGACGTCCTGTTTGCGGAAACGAATCGTGCCGAGCAGCTCGCGGACTTTTTCGGCGTCAATCACGAGACGAAAAGCTTCTTTGTTTTCGTGAACGACGAAGTTTTTGGCGACTTTTCGCAGGCACGAGCTGATTTCGCGTTCGAGATTGCGGACGCCCGCCTCGCGCGTGTAATGACGGATGACTTCGAGTATGCCGTCGTCCGTGAATTTTACTTTTTCCGCGTCCAGACCGTTCGTCTCGGCTTGTTTCGGAATCAGATGACGTTTGGCGATTTCGACCTTTTCGCGCTCGGTGTAACCCGATAAGCGGAGAATTTCCAGGCGGTCTTGCAGCGGCGCGGGAATCGTGTGCAGAACGTTGGCGGTCGCGATGAAAAAGACCTGCGACAAATCGTAATCGACATCCAGATAATGGTCGCGGAAAGTGTTGTTTTGTTCCGGGTCGAGAACTTCCAGAAGCGCCGCCGACGGGTCGCCGCGAAAATCGCGTCCGAGCTTATCGACCTCGTCCAGCAGGATAACCGGGTTGACCGTTCCGGCGCGTTTCAAAAGCTGGATAATCTGTCCGGGCATCGAGCCGATATAGGTGCGCCGGTGACCGCGAATTTCGGCTTCGTCGTGAACGCCGCCTAAAGACAGCCGGACGAATTTTCTGCCCGTCGCGTTGGCGATGGATTTTCCGAGCGAAGTTTTGCCGACGCCCGGCGCGCCGACGAAACACAAAATCGTGCCTTTCGGATTTTTGACGAGCTGGCGCACGGCGAGATATTCCAGAATCCTGTCCTTGATTTTTTCCAAGCCGTAATGGTCTTCGTTTAAAACTCTTTCGGCTTCGTTCAAATCGTCGATTTCTTCCGAACGCTGCTGCCACGGGACGTTTATCAGCCAGTCGATATAAGTTCGGGAAACGGTGCTTTCGGCGGACATCGGCGGCATCGCTTCGAGCCGAGCCATTTCCTGCAAGGCTTTTTCGCGCGCTTCCTCGCTCATCCCGGCTTCTTCGATTTTTTTGCGCAGCTCGTCAAACTCGGCTTTTTCGTCCTTGCGTCCGAGCTCTTTGTGAATCGCCTTGATTTGCTCGTTCAGATAATATTCGCGCTGCGTTTTGTCCATCTGGCGCTTGACGCGGCTGTGCACGGAGCGGTCGAGCTGTTTTTTCTCGATTTCGGTTTCGAGAATCTCGATTAATTTTTGCAGGCGTTCCTGCACCGAGAAAATTTCCAGAAGCTGCTGTTTTTCCTCGACCGGAATACGCAGGTGCGAGCTCATCGCGTCGGCAATCTGCGCGGCGGAAACTCCGCGCAGGCTGGCGTGCAGGGCGTCGGTGTAAGCGTCGGGCGAAACGCGCAGAAGCTGCTCGACCAGCCCGTGAATTTTCTGCAAAAGCCCGTCGGTGCGATAGCCGGATTCATCGACCGAAGGCACGCGCCGGACGAGCGCGAAAAACATTCCGTCGCTGTTCTGCTCGATGCGAATCGTCGTGGCGCGCTCGCGCCCCTCGACGACGACTTTGATTTGACCGTTTTCCTGTTTCTGCGCCTGAAGGATTCTGCCTAAAGTTCCGACGCTGTAAATCTGTTCGGCGTTCGGCTCGTCGACGGTCGCGTCGTGCTGCGTGGCGAGAAAAATATTGCGGTCGCCCTGCATCGCCTGTTCCAGCGCGCGCACCGAGCTCGGTCGCCCGATTTTAAACGCGACTTTGGTAAACGGGAAAATAACGACATCACGAATCGGAACCATCGGAAAACGTGAAATATCCGTCGGCATTTGGTCTGTAAATTCTTGCATCTTTTTGGAACTCTTTCTGTGGAAAAATTATTTTGCTTTTTTAGATAAAGAGCTATTAGCTTTGAGATTCTATTTTTAGATATTTACATAATTATAAGCCGCCCGCAAGCAAATTTTAACGTGTTCCGGCGGATTTACAAACGGCACGATAAATGCAACTATTTTTTAGTTTTACCACGGCATCAAATTACCTCGCGATTTGTGTGCGAGTTTTAAACGTCCCGGAGTTTAATATGCCTCGACGAAAATTCGACGATTCGACCGAAAGCAAGCCTCGCGCTTTCGACCCGCTTCCCTTTCAGAAAAATGTTTTCGGCGCTGTCAGCCGACAGCCGAAAGTTGCCGCAGCAGCAGCAGACGCTTCGCTTACAACCGCCGAAAAATCTTCGTTGAATCGATTTATCAATTCCGGCAAAACACCGATAAAAATGCTGGCTGTTGCGTCTTTCCTCGCCGGTTGTCTCGCCCTGCTGTTTTTTCTGCCGAAAACAAAGCCGGTTAGTAAAACTGCCGGGGAGACGGAAGAATGCCGGTGTGAAACGGCGGATTTAGAAACCGTTAATTTCGGTTTTCCCGATCTGGCGGACGAATTCCAGCCGCCTTCCTGGTGGAAAAAACTATATGAAACGGACGCGCGAAAATTTTCGATTTTTCGGCTCAGCCAGGATTATCCCGTCCGGCTTGCCGATTCAAATTCCTGCGCCGAGGGCGTCGGCGTGATTCGCCGTTGGGAAAATTTCGATTTCAGAACCGAGAGCAAAGAATATATGAACGAGATTCTCAGATACGCTTTCGAGGGAAATCTGGAAATCGACTGGCGCGTCCACGAAAACGCCGCGCGAAAATGGCTGCACGCGCCGTGGATGCACGCGGGCAGATACGGCAGAGAGTTCGTGCGCGGGCTGACGAAGGAGAGAAAAACCTGCCGGTCGGAGCTTTTAGGCAGCCGCGAAAAATGCGCGCCGGAGGCGGAGAAATATCAA
>DATHBC010000103.1:0-2273 GCA_035296345.1 Pyrinomonadaceae bacterium
TATCCAGAGTCCCTCGCGGACACTTCTTCGCCGTTTCCGTTGTTAAAAACTTTACGAATGGAGAAAAAAAGTAAATGCCACAAAGAAAATATTTAAAAGAATCGATCAAATTGGGCGATCAGGAATTGACCGTCGAAACCGGCAGAATCGCCAAGCAAGCCGACGGCGCGGTCGTCGTCCGCTACGGCGACACGATGATTTTAGTCACCGCCGTCAGCGCGCACATAGCTAAGGAAGGACTGGATTTCTTTCCGCTGACGGTCGAATATCGCGAATCGACCTACGCCGCCGGGCGCATTCCGGGGAATTATTTCCGCCGCGAAGGTCGCCCGAGCGAGAAAGAAACCCTGACCTGTCGCCTGATTGACCGCCCGGTCAGACCGCTTTTCCCGGACAATTACCGTTTTGAAACGCAGATTATCGGCACTGTCGTTTCCGCCGACGACCAGAACGACCCCGACGTCATCGCCATTACGGGCGCGTCGCTCGCGCTCTATCTTTCGGACATCCCGTTCGTTAATCCGATTGCGGGCGTGCGCGTCGGCTTGATTGAAGGCAGATACGTGATTAACCCGACCTATGACGCGCGGCGCGAATCGCAGTTGAATCTGATTGTCGCCGGAACGGAGGAAGCCATCGTGATGGTCGAATCCGAAGCCAAAGAAGTCTCGGAAAAAATTATGGTCGAGGCTTTGATGCTGGCGCACAAGGAAATCAAGCGTCTCTGTCTCTGGCAGAAAGAGCTTTTCAAAGCGCTGGAAATTACCAAGCGCGAATTTGTCGCGCCGGCTATAGATGAAGCCGTGATTGCCGAAATCGAGAAAAATTACGGCGAAAAACTGCGCGCGGCGATGGACACCACCGGACAGGATAAAATCACCAGTTACGCGGCGATTGACGCGCTGAAACGGGAAACCGTCGAAAGCTATCCCGAAGACCAGGCGGAACAGCGCGTGATGGCTGGCAAAGCCTTCTCGCACCTGAAAGAGAAAATTTTCCGCGAAGACATTCTCGGCAAACGCCGTCGCCCGGACGGTCGCCGCTTTTCGGAAATCCGCCCGATTTCCTGCGAGGTCGGCTGGCTGCCGCGCGTTCACGGCTCGTCGCTTTTCACGCGCGGCGAGACGCAGGCGATTGTCACCGCGACGCTCGGAACTAAAGACGACGAGCAGTTTATGGACGATTTGGAAAAGGGCGAAACCAAGCGCCGCTTTATGCTGCACTACAATTTCCCGCCCTATTCGGTCGGCGAAACCGGCAGGGTCGGCACTTCGTCGCGCCGCGAAATCGGTCACGGGAATCTGGCGCGCCGCGCGCTGGAATCAATTTTGCCGGCGGAAATTGATTTTCCGTACACGATTCGCATCGTTTCCGACATTACCGAATCAAACGGCTCCAGCTCGATGGCTTCGGTCTGCGGCGGCTGTCTGTCGCTGATGGACGCGGGCGTGCCGATTAAGCGACCCGTGGCGGGCGTGGCGATGGGCTTGGTGATGGAAGGCAATCGCTACGCGATTTTGTCGGACATCGCGGGCGCGGAAGACCATTACGGCGATATGGATTTTAAAGTCACGGGCACGGCGGAAGGAATTACCGCTTTGCAGATGGACATTAAAGTCAGCGGCATCAACGCGATGATTTTGCAGGAAGCTTTGGAGCAAGCCAGAAAGGGTCGCCTGCATATTCTGGAAATCATGTCTCAGGCGATTGATAAACCGCGCGAGGAGCTTTCCGAATACGCGCCGCGCATTATCACGATTATGATTCACCCGGATAAAATCCGCGACGTCATTGGACCGGGCGGCAAGATTATCCGTTCGATTACGGAAGAAACCGGCGCGAAAATCGACATTTCCGACGACGGCACGGTCAACATCGCGACTGCCGACGGCGAAGCCGCGCAGAAAGCGGTCGAACGCATTCGCGCGCTGACCGCCGAAGCGGAAATCGGCGAAACTTATCTCGGAACGGTGACGCGCATCGTCGATTTCGGCGCGTTTGTCGAAATCTTTCCGGGCTTGGACGGCTTGCTGCACATCTCGGAAATCTCCGACCGCCGCATCAAAGACGTGCGCGACGAGCTGAAAGAAGGTCAGCAGGTCATGGTCAAATGCATCGGCAAGGAAGGCAACAAAGTTAAGCTCTCGCGCAAGGCGATTCTGAAAGAAGAAAAATCGCGCAGCAACGGCAATTAATTTCGAGCCTAAATTAAAGTAAGAAAAGGAGAAGAAAACGTTTTCTTCTCCTTTTCTTACTTTAATTTAGGCTCGAAA
>DATHBC010000104.1:0-3690 GCA_035296345.1 Pyrinomonadaceae bacterium
CCGGAAAAAAATACGACCACGCGGCAAAAACGAGCGGATGAAAAAGATTAAAACGGTTTTTATAGTAAAGATACAGGCTCGGTGCGGCAATCACCGCGCCGGTCAGCAGCGCCCAGGGCATCAGATAATAATTACCTAAAAAATCGCTCGAATCGTTTTCATAAAAGAGAAACGCCAGAACCAGAATCAGAGCGAGTCCCCAGACGAAAACCGCCGGCAAGATAAAATTTATCTTCTTTTCCGGGTAATTATTCGCGAAATTGTTCAGTCTGTAATCAGCCATTCCTGCGTTTTCTGTCAGCGATTGTTCGCGGCAAAATATGAGTCTTTATCAAATTTACTATAAAGATGCGGCAAAACCTAAGCAAACGGCGCGCCTTCGCCGGTTTTATTGCTCGCCCGTTTTTTCCTTTCTTTCGATTTCGTCAAAGATTACGCGCAGTTGATATTCCATCTCCATCGAGCGGCGAACGATTGTGTGCAGCACCAAGCCGATGGTCAGCGAGAGCATTCCGGCAAGCTCCAGACCGACCGCCAGCACAGCCGAAGGCAGCCGCAGAACAAGCCCGCTTTTCATAAATTCGTAAATGACGATGCCGCCGAAAGGCAAGCCGCAAAGCATCAGCAAAATTCCGATAGCGCCGAAAAACGTCAGCGGCTTGTAATCGCGAAACAGGCTGAAAATCATATTCGAAATCAAAAGACCGTCGCGCACGATATTGATTTTCGAATTGCTGCCTTCGGGGCGCGCGACCAGATCTATCGGTATTTCAACAATCTGGTAGTTGCGCATGAGCGCTTTAATGGTCAATTCGCTTTCGATTTCAAAGCCGCCGCCGAAGAGCGGTATGTTTTTCACGAAATTTCGGTTAAAGGCGCGATAACCGGACAAAATATCCGTCAGACGAACCTGAAAAATATAATTTATCGTCCAGAGAAAAACATTGTTGCCGAAACGATTCAGCTTTTTAAACTCGCTCGACGAGTCCGTCATCAGGCGTGAGCCGACGACCATATCGGCTTCCTGATTCAAAATCGGGGCGATCAATTTTCGCACTTCGGCGGGCGGATAAGTGCTGTCGCCGTCAATCATTATATAAACGTCGGCTTCGATTTCCCGAAACATCCGCTGCACGACGAAACCTTTTCCCTGCCGCCTTTCATACCGCACGACCGCGCCTGATTCTCTGGCTTTTTCAACCGTTTTATCTTTCGAGTTGTTGTCGTAAACGTAAATTTCGGCTTCCGGCAAAATGGATTTAAAGCTGCTCACGACCTCGCCGACGGTTAATTCTTCATTAAAGCACGGAATCAAAACGGCGATTCTTTTTTGCCTCCTGCTTCTTGTTTCGGCGGTGTTTTGCACGCTGATTTCGTCGGCAAATCGCTCGCCGCCGGCTTTTTTTTCAGGCAAAACTGTCGAAAGACTCATTTCTCTCAGAACCTCTTTTAATAAAGGATGAAAACGCGGGCTTACACGGATAAACACCGGATTCGGACGTGATGCACGCGCGGAATTTAACGGATAAACCTTTTTCTAACTAGTATTTATCTACGTAAAGCTGCGGTAAAATTTTTATTTTTCGCCGATAAGCAGAACATTCTTTCCGACCGGCACGTTAACCATCGATTCTATTTTTCTGAAAACCGGAACGACCGCCTTATCGTAAAGACTGACCGCGCCGCTGCCCATACTTTCTGATTTCAACAACCTGTAATTGATATACCAGGGAATGACGCCCGCGAAATCGAAGTATTTTGATTTCAATATTTTAAAGCCCGCCGCCTGAGACTTTTGCTCAAGCTCTTTTTTCGTATATCGGCGAAAATGTCCGAGCTTCCGGTCAAATTCGCCGTACAGAGCCATCAGCGCGGGCACAAACAAAAAACAACGCCCGCCTTCCTTTAAAGAATCGTAGATTAACTTCAACTCCTGCCGGTCGTCCTCGATATGTTCTAAAACATTAACATAGATTATCGAATCGGGTTTTTGTTTCGCTGTAATTTCTTCCTTAACCGCCGCAAACACCGCATTATAAAAATCAATTTTCGTGTCGCCGCCGTTTGCCGAGACGTTTTCCTTCAGATTTTTATACATATCCGAAGGCTCGACCAGCGCCAGCGTTTCCGGTTTCGTGTCCAGAACCATCTCCGAAAAAGAACCGGAGCCCGCGCCGACTTCGACGACGTTTTTCCCCAGAAAATTTTTGAACTCGTCTAAAATCCAGCGGTGATAATTAACGGCAAAAGACATCGCTTCCAAATCTTTGCCGACATATACAACTTTTTTACTCATCTGAAATTTGCGCGCCGCGCGTGACGTTTGATTTTAACAGTTTTCGCTACCGGTGACGAAACAACCGTACGTCTCCGCTCTGAAAATAAGGCTCGGACTCGAACCATTTATTCAAAATCGCTTCGACCCGCGCGTCTTTTCCCCACACCAGCAAAACGTCGATTTTATCGTTATTTGCTTCGAGCAGAGCCGCGAGCTTCGATAATTTTTCATCGAAATTTACGCTTTTGTCGTTTAAAGCGAAAACATTGCTGCCCGTATAGCCGAGCACGAATTGCCGGTGCGAAATCTCTTTGGCGACAATCGGAAACAGATAATGCCCGATTTCATAATTATCCCAAACCTGCACGTTTTTCCTGCCGATGCCCAGATAATTATCCATCTGCCCGGTCGGCAGCGAATGATAACGCAGACCGTCTTCGATAATGCTGACGGAAACCAGTCTTGTATTTTCTTCAACGAAAGGCTGCGCCGCGACCAAATCTTTCGCCAGTTTATTCGAATGCAGAGCATATTCCCACAGCGCCAGCGTCTGAAAAACAATCACGACGACCAGACAAAACTGCGCGAAACGCTTTAACCAAACCGAGCTATCTGTTCTAAACAAAGGAACAAACGCAATCAAGCCGCACAATAGAAATCTCTCCCGCAAAACCCCGCCGTGCGTCAATTGAAAATCGTCCGGCGCAAATATCGCGATAAAGAGACAAACCGCAAACAAGACGGCAAAGGCGGAATATTTTTTTAAAAAGTCTCTTTGCTGCCGCCGGAAAGAAAACCACGTCGCCGCCGCCAGACAGAATATTCCGCCGAGCAGCCATAAACCCGGCGTGAAAACGGCGAAAACGCTCGAATTGGCGTTTGTAAACGGAAAGGTTTTACGGCTGATGATGACAAACAAATCCGCGCTTCTGATTTGCGTAATCCAGCTCGAAATCGAATACGGGTCGCTCAGGTTTCTCCAAACGGGCGAAAATCCGCCGCCCGCCTCGCTCAATAATTTATAAATAATTAGCAGCGGGACAATCGGCAGAAAAGCCAGAGCCGTCCAGACCAGAGTTTTTTTCCATTTCGACGGCGGCACGAAAACGCTCAGCAGACAGATGCCTCCGGCTAAGATTCCGAAGCCGATAATGTGGCTGAAATAGACGAGCACCAGAAGCGACGCCAGCAAAAGCGCCCGCACAAAATTCATATCCTCGCGCCAGCGGTAAAAAATTCCGAGCGTGAAAGCAAAACCGATGACGCCGATGGTGAAATTGTAAAAACCCATCAGCCAGAGCCAGTTAAACCCGAGTGCCGCGCCGATTAAAAGAGCCGTCACGACGCCCTCGCGCCCAACCGTCTGCCAGCGCAGCCAGCCAACCGCCGCCACCAGACCTAAATACGTAAAT
>DATHBC010000105.1:0-2860 GCA_035296345.1 Pyrinomonadaceae bacterium
AAACGTCGAAAATGCAAAACGCAAAATGCAAAACGCAAAATGAAATCGCTTTTTAAATTTTGCACTTTGCATTTTGCGTTTTGCATTAGTAAACGCCTTCGCGGGCGAAATCTATAAAACCGCGTTCCGGTTCGGTTTTAAGCAGACGGACGACGACTTTTTCGCCGACCTGCAAGCCCGCCTCGCCCGAGACGATGCGCCCGTCAACCGGCGGAGTCGTTATTCTGGCAAAAGTGCCTTTAGCCGCGACGCCCGTGACGACGGCTTCGAACGTTTCTCCGATGCGCGCCGCCATGACGCTCGCCGCAATCGTCTTGCGAATGCGCCGCTCGACCTTGCGCGCGGCACTCTCGCGCTCGTTGCAGCGCGCGGCAATCGCTTCTAATTCCTCGAAATCGTAAGGCGCGGGCTCGCCCGCCAGCGCCGCCTTGACCAGCCGCTGCACGATTAAATCGGCGTAACGCCGGTTCGGCGCGGTCGAATGCGTGTAATCGGAAACGGCTAAACCGAAATGACCGCCCGCGTCCTCCGCGCCCGCTCGCTGCACGACGTACTCGCTCGCGCCGAGCAGCTTGATAATCGACAGCGAAAGGTCTGCGTAAAGAGCCGGTTCAGCCGTCCTACGCCGCAAGAGAAATTCGGCGAGCGCAAACGAATCGGGATTTTCCGGCAGATTTTCATTGAAAGAGCGGGCAATTTCGACGATGCGCCGCCATCTTTCGGGCGTTTTGACGACGCGGCGCAGGGAAACGGCGCTGCGTTTTTCCAGAAACTCCGCCGTTTCGACGTTCGTCGTCACCATAAAATTTTCGATGATGTCGCGCGCGGCGCTGCGTTTCTCAACTTTCAGGTCGATGATTCTATCGCCTTCGACGACGGGTTTGGCTTCGACGGTTTCAAACTCCAGCGCGCCGTTTTGTTTTCTGAACCGCCGCAGGCTCTGCGCCGCTTCCTGCTGCAAAAGAATCTGCGCTTTCATTCCCGGAATTTCGGCAACCCGCGCCGGAATCTCGCCGCCGCCTTCGAGCCACGCTCCGGTTTCTTCATAAGAAAGCTTTGCGTAATTGTGGACAAGGGCGCGAAAAACATCGACCGTTTCGACGTCGCCGCGCCGGCTGACGATTATTTCCGTCACGACGGCGAGACGGTCCGCGCCTTCGAGCAGCGAAGTCAAATCGTTCGAAAGCCGTTCGGGCAGCATCGGGAAAACGCCGCTGCCCGTATAAATCGAAAGCGTATTTTCGGCGGCGAAAACATCAATCGGCGAGTCTTTCGGCACGAATTCGTCAACGTCCGCAATGGCGACGAGCAGGCGAACGTCGTCGCTTCCGGGCAATTTTTCGGCGTATTCGAGCTGGTCGAGGTCGCGCGACGAGGCATTGTCAATCGAAGACCAGAGCAGCCCGCGCAAATCTTTGACCGCGGCGGAATCTGCGGCTTCTGAAATTATCCGTTTCTCGTCGAGCGACAGCACGGCTTCCGCTGCGCGCGGCGGAAAATCCGGCGCAAAATCTTCTTCAATCAACGCCCGCCGCGCGAGCCTCGTCAACTCCGAAATTGTTAGCTGGCTCATTTATTTAAAACGGAAAACGGAAAGTGGAAAACGGAAAACCTGAAAACCGATATTTTCCGTTTTCCACTTTCCGTTTTCCATTGATTTTACTGCACGCCCATGATTTCGACGAGGAAAACCAGCGTCGCATTCGGCGGAATCGAACCTCTGCCGCTCTCGCCGTAAGCGATGGCGGATGGAATAATCAGCGTCGCGCGGTCGCCGACGCGCAGTTTTTGTAGAGCTTCGTCCCAGCCTTTTATCACGCGCCCCGCGCCGAGCTGAAACGAAATCGGCTCGGCTCTATCGAGCGAGCTGTCGAATTTCTGCCCGTTCGTCAAAAGTCCTGTGTAATGCACGATGACCGTATCGCCCGCCTTAAGCTGCGCGCCCGTGCCGTTTTCCGTAATGATATAAGTTAATCCCGAAGCCGTCGTGACCGCCGGTGATTTTGGAGTGTTAGAAGTAGTCATATCTGCTTTTTTTGGTGTCGTTGTCTTTTTAATCGTCGTTTTCGCGCCGCGCCTGACGACGCGCTTTTTCGTCTGGCTGAAAGCGAAACCGGCAAAAACGCCGAGTATTAAGAGAACCGTGATGATTGATTTTTTCATATTTTCCGCAAAATTATTTGATTTCAATAAAATTATTTGATTTCAATTTTTTGTTCGCTCGTTTTCGAGCGGCACGATGCGCAGAATCCGGTCGTCGCCCGCTGCCGCCGAGCCGCGACCGTCGCGGTTCGAAGTCGAAAAATATATCGAGCCGTCCGGCGCTTCCGCCACGTCGCGAATGCGCCCGTATTGTTTTTCCAGCAGTTTATCCTGACTGACGACGCGGCGTCCGTCCACGACGAGCCGGATAATCATCTGACCTTTCAGCGCGCCGATAAAAAAATTGCCTTTAAAGGCGGGAAACAAATTGCCGCGATAAAACATTCCGCTCGCCGGGGCAATCGCCGGCGAATATTCCGCGAGCGGCGTTTCCATCCCTTCGCGCCGCATCTGATGGCTGATTTTCGCCCAGCCGTAATTTTTGCCCCTTTCGACGATATTGACTTCGTCGCCGCCCGAACGCTTAAAAAGCGAAACGCCGTCAATCAGGCTCGGTCCGTGCTCGGTTTGAAACATCAGATTGGTTTCCGGCTGAAAATCCATCCCTTGCGCGTTGCGATGCCCGTAAGACCAGATTTCCGGGCGCGCGCCCGCTTGATTGACAAACGGATTATCGGTCGGAATCGCGCCGTCGTCATTCAAACGCAGGGTTTTCCCGGCGAGCGTGCCGAGTTTTTGCGCCTCGCTTTGATTGGTC
>DATHBC010000106.1:0-2898 GCA_035296345.1 Pyrinomonadaceae bacterium
TCGTGAAAGCCTTTCGAGCAGGAATCTTTCGAGCGTTCGTGACAAATCAGACAGTAATCGACTTCGTAGAGCGAATCGCGCACGGTTCCGCGGTCGTCGGTTAATTTGAAACCGACGCGGCGGCGCAAATCCTTGTCGAGCCCGTGCATCGCTTCCGGGATTTTCTCATTTTCGCGAGTCAGGTGCACGAGATGTTGATAATCGAGCGTGTGCGGTGTTTTTAAGCTGTACCATTTTTTCTGGTGCGCGAAAAACTGCGCCGCCGACCACGCTTCGAGCAGGATCAAAACGGTTTTGACCTGCAAAACAGCGCCCGTTTCATTGATTTCATCGGCGAATTGCGCGAAGACTCTGCCGAAAGTCTTGTCTTTCAGTTTGTCGAAGGCGGCTGAAAGTTTTCGCAGCGTTTCTTCGGTTTTCGGCGTCCGCTCCAAGTTTTTCGTCAGGGCTTCTTCGGTATTAAGCAACCCGACGGTGATTTCGGCAATCGAAAGCTCGTCGTCGTGAATCAAAGTTTCGCCGAAAGCCGCAAATTTCAGTTCGCTGACCGCCCAATCGAGCTCATTTAAATTCAGCGCGCTTATTTTTTCCGGCGTGAATTTTTTAGCGGCGCGGCGCTGGACGAAAAATTTGTATTTCCAAATCGGGTCCTGCTCGCGGATAGCGTGCAGAAGATTTTCGCGCTGGCGCTCGACGCCGAAAAGCCGGGCGATGAATTCCGAAAGATACGGCGCGGCGTCGGTCAGGATTTTCGATTCGGTTTTTTGCTCGTAGCCTTGCCCGCGCGCGCCGATGTATCCGGTCAGAGCTTCGTGCAGAAGCGGATTTTCCTCCGTCAGCGAGGCGTAGAATTTTTCCGCCAGTTCTTTTAATTTTTCGGCGCGGTAAAGGTCTGAATAGCGAAACCCGGCGATTCCCAGATTGAAATCATGGTTTGCCGCCGCAGTTGTCGCGGATGTCGGGTTAATGGTAGTGGCAGCGGTAGTTCCCGCTTCAAATGTTGCTGTCATATAAGTCCTGATAAAAATTTCTATAAGAGTATAAAAGGAAATTTTAACATTTCGGTTTAGATGAAAACAAAGGCGCTGTGGTTTGGCAGGAGATTTTTCCTTGCTTTAATTGCCGGAACAGTGTAACTTTTTTACAAGACAAATCATCAGAATTTAACATCTAAGTCATAAAATCACTTGTGATTAGCGGAAAAATTTTGTCATCTGTGATATAAAAATAAACTTCGCGTCTTCCGCGTTTGCCCAAAAGTTTTACTGAGAGGATTTTAATTAAGTAGTATGGAAAAAGACGAGCGGCTGCTGCCTTTGCCGAACGAACTGCAACTCGCTTCCGTAAATCCGGATATTCCCACAAATTATTCACCGATTTACGACGACGAGACCTTTAACGAAAAACATACATTTCGTGAATATTTCATTATTGTTTACAAGCGTCTGCCCCTGATTATAGCACTCACCGCTCTGGTCACGGCGGCGGTCGCTTTTTATATGTACCGCCAGCCTTCGGTTTATATGGCTGAGGCGACGCTGAACATTTCGCCGCCGAAGCCGAAAGTCACTTCGAAAGACGCAATCAACATCAATTTCGGCAACGACGTAAATTATTACAACACTCAGCTCAAACTTTTACAGAATCCGGATTTGATGCGTGAAGTCGTTATCCGGCTGGGGCTGCAAAACGACCCGAATCTGCTGCACGCGCAGGGACAGGGCTTGCTCGGCTCGCTGCGCTCGGTGTTTTCCGGCGGCGGCGATAAATCGACGACGGGCAAAGAATCGACACTGCCGGTTTTGTCGGAGAACGCCGGAAACATGACCAGCGTCATCGACGTGTCCGCGCTGACGCCGGAAGAAAGACAAAGAGCCGACGCTTATGCCGGCTCGCTGCTCGGCGGAATGAGCGTCGAGCAAATCGAGCGGACGAATCTGGTGATTATCCGCATTATTCACAACAACCCGGAACTGGCGGCGAAAGTCGCCAATATGACGGCGCGCGTCTTCATCGAGCAGGACATCAAACGCGAAACGCAGGGACAGCAAAAGGCGCTCGAAGATTTGAGCAAATCAATCGAAGAGCTGCAGACGACCATCGTCCAGCAGGAGCAGGAACGCACGCGGGCAATGAAGGACTTCGGATTGCCTTTAGCGGTGAAAGGCGAGGATTTGGCAGCCAGCATCCTGATGAAAAAGAGCGAAGAATGGCTGACCGCAGAATCCGACCGCCGGAAGTTGGAGCAGAAATATCAAGCCGTCCGGCAGGCTAGCCAAAAGGGCGAAGTTTTCGCGCTCACCGACAACGTGTTTCTTAACGAGGCGCGGACGCAAAATCTCAAGCTCAAGCAGGATTTGGAAAACCGCATCGCCGAAATGGACAAGCAAATCGCCGCCGCCGAAAACGAGCGTGCCGGATTGATGGTCAAATATACGGCAGAACACCCGGACGTCAGAAGAAGCGAAGCCAAAATCGCGAATCTCAAAGAAACCAGGGAAAGAGTCTACGCGGAAATCAACAAAAAGATTGAAAACGAAAGTAAAACGCTGGAAGCGACTGCCAACAGAGAGACTTTAGCCGGGCTGGAAGCCTTGCTGCGCTCAGCCCAACAGCGCGAAACGCAGGCTCGCGCTTCCTATATCAGCGAAGTCGGGCTGGCTAACCAGCAGGGACAATCCGCGACGACCCTGACGACGCTGACGCAGTCCATCGAGACGAAGCGCGGTTTGCTCAATACTTATATCCAGCGCCAGAAAGAACAGGAATTAGCGCTGAGCAGCGGTCGCCCGGACAATATCAAGATTACGACCGAAGCGCAGACGCCCGGCGGACCAATCGGACCGCAGCGCAATCGAAACATCATCATCGCTTTTCTGGTCGCCTTTGCGGCGGGCA
>DATHBC010000107.1:0-3342 GCA_035296345.1 Pyrinomonadaceae bacterium
GCATCCTTTGCTGCAACAGGCGGCGCGGGACGCGGCGAAAAACGCCAAATTCACCGTCACGGCGCAGGGCGCGGCGGAAATAGCTAAAATCACGGGCGTTCTGGTCTACGATTTTAAGAATGAGAATAATATAACCGTCTCGCCCGAATTGCAGAACGCGCGCGTCGAGGTCAAACCGAACAAGTTTCATTCGGCGGTCAAGGCTCTGGTCGGGCGTCTGAAAAACAATCAAACCGCGCCCGCGCCGGACGAAGCGAAATTCGTCCGCGAAGGCAAAGCCGAGATTATCGTCCGTTTGAAACAGTTGACGCCGCAGGCGATTGCCGAGCTGAAAACGCTCGGTTTTGAACCCGTGGCGGAGATGCCCGCGGCAAACGCCGTCGTCGGGCGCATCGCGCCGGAAAAACTCGCGGCTCTCGCCGAAATCGATGCGGTGACGTTCATCTCGCCGCAAAATCGGCAGTAAACTGAGAAGTGAGAAATGAGAACTGAGAATTAATTGGCTGATTGCCGATAGCTGACTGCCGCGGCTTGCTTTTCACTATCAGTTTTCAGTTCTCACTTGTCTTTTTATATGAATCGTGCCGAAATGCTCGCGCGCGTCGAAAGGCGCGAAAAGCTCTGGGATATTATTATTATCGGCGGCGGCGCGAGCGGCGTCGGCTGCGCGGTCGACGCCGCTTCGCGCGGCTACGACGTGCTGGTTCTGGAGCAGAGCGATTTCGGCAAGGGAACTTCGTCGCGCTCGACAAAACTGATTCACGGCGGCGTCCGCTATCTCGAACAGGGAAACGTTTCGCTCGTCATGGAAGCCTTGAAGGAACGCGGAATTTTGCGCCAAAATGCGCCGCATCTGGTTCACGATTTGGCTTTCGTCGTGCCGAATTACGATTGGTGGGAAATGCCTTTCTACGGCGTCGGTCTGAAAATCTACGACCTTTTAGCCGCGAAATATCGTTTCGGAAAATCGAAAATCCTTTCGAAAAAGGAAATTTTAAAACGCCTGCCGACGATAAAAACCGAGGGCTTGCGCGGCGGCGTGATTTATTACGACGCGCAGTTTGACGACGCGCGGCTTTTGATAAATCTGGCGCGGACGGCGACCGGGCAGGGCGCGACCGTTTTAAATTACGCGCGCGTTTTCGGCTTGACGAAAAATGCGAGAGGCTTTCTGAGCGCCGTAAATTTCGCCGACGAGGAATCGGGACAGGTTTTTCAGGCGCGCGCCAAATCGGTCGTCAACGCGACGGGCGCGTTTTGCGACCGGGTTCGCGAGATGTCCGACGCGCAGGCAAAGCCTTTAATCGCGCCGAGCCAGGGCATTCATCTCGTTTTACGCCGTGAATTTTTGCCGACCGAAGACGCGATTATGATTCCGCACACGACCGACGGCAGAGTTCTTTTCGCGATTCCGTGGCACGGTCACGCGCTGGTCGGGACGACCGACACGCCCGTCGAAAAAGCGGAGCTGGAACCGCGCGCGCTGGAAGAGGAAATCAAATTCGTTCTGGAAACCGCCGGGAAATATCTGCGTAAAGCGCCGCGCCGCAAAGACGTCTTGAGCGTTTTCGCCGGCATCCGCCCGCTGGTCAAAAACGGCGGCGGAAAAAATACGGCGGCTCTTTCGCGCGACCATACGATTCAGATTGACGCCGCCGGCTTGATAACCCTGACGGGCGGAAAATGGACGACTTATCGCCGGATGGCGGAAGACTGCGTCAATCAAGCCGCCGTTTTAGCGAAGCTTCCGGAAAAAGACTGCGTGACGAAAGATTTAAAAATTCACGGCTTTACGGAAAACGCCGCTCGGTTGGGCGCTTTGTCGATTTACGGCGCTGACGCGATTGAGATTCAAAAACTGATTGAAAAGGACAAAAGCCTGAGCGAAAAACTGCACGCCGATTTGCCTTATACGGTCGCCGAAGTCGTCTGGTCAATCAGAAACGAAGCGGCGCGCTCAGTCGAAGACGTTCTGGCGCGGCGAACGCGGGCTTTGTTTTTAAACGCCCGCGCCGCAATGGAAATCGCGCCGAATATCGCGGAAATTATGGCGCGCGAATTGGGCAAGGATAAAAACTGGATTGAAAAGCAAATCGGCGAATTTAAGGAAACCGCTGAAAAATACCTGATTCGATAGCGGTAATTTGAGAAATCACCACGCTAAGATGAAGGTTTACTGTGCTAATTTCGGATTTTAGCGTGCTAATTTCGGATTTTAGCGTGTTAACTTCCGTTCTTAGCGTGCTAATTTTGGGTTTTAGCACTTTCAAACGCCGTTTGAGCGTTTTCAAATGTCGTTACAGCTTGCTAATTTCCCGCCTGACAACGCTAATTTCACGTTTTAACGTCGCCGGATTATATCTTACAACCGCAAAATGCGGCTTTACCCGTTTAAAATAGCGCGCTGAATCGTGAAAAGCTGGTTAATGCCGATTTCCGCCAGCGCGAGCATCTGATTCATCTGTTCGGGCGTGAAAGGCTCGCGTTCCGCCGTGCCCTGAATCTCGATAAATTTTCCCGCGCCGGTGCAGACGATGTTCATATCGACGTCGGCGTTTGAATCTTCCGTGTAGCACAAATCCAGAATCGGCGTGCCTTCGACGATGCCGACGCTAATCGCCGCGACTTCCGACAAAAGCGGCGAGTTTTTGACAACGCCGTGCGAAACGATTTTTTTGCACGCCAGCGCCAGCGCGACATAAGCGCCCGTGATGGAAGCCGTGCGCGTTCCGCCGTCGGCTAAAATCACGTCGCAGTCGATAAAAATCTGCCGCTCGCCGAGCTTTTTCATATCGACGACGGCGCGCAGGCTTCTGCCGATAAGGCGTTGAATTTCCTGCGTTCTGCCTGACGGGCGCTGGGTTTCGCGCTGCGTGCGGCTTTGCGTGGCGCGCGGCAGCATCGCGTATTCCGCCGTCACCCAGCCGGTTCCCTTGTTGCGCAGAAAAGGCGGCACGCGGTCTTCGACCGTCGCCGTGCAGATGACTTTCGTGTTGCCGACTTCGATTAGCGCCGAGCCTTCGGCGTAGGGCGAGATGTTCGGCGTGATGCGCGTGTTTCGCAGTTGGTCGAAAGCGCGTTTGTCGATTCTTTCGTAATTCATTATCGGGGTTATTCAAACAGGATGGACAGGATAAACAGGATGTTTCATTCGATTAATTAAAATCTTCTTTGATTCGATGAAGCTTTTATTTTAACAAAAATATCCTGTAAATCCTGTCCATCCTGTTTAATTTTCTAGTTTATCTACTCCAAATATTTCGATTGCTTCCAGTTTCGCAGGCTGGCTGCCCAGAAATCTTTCGGCGACGCGGGCGAAGCGTTCCGCGGCGTCGGTGACGT